>JAIPKD010000050.1 GCA_021733835.1 Verrucomicrobiota bacterium | reverse complement strand
CGATGGCCGGGTATGTGGATTTGAACAGCGTGAGGGCGGGCATAGTGGAGGATCCGAAGGAGTACCGGTACTGCGGGTATGCGGAGGCGGAGGCTGGGAACCCTAAGGCGCGAGCGGGGATAATGAGTTTATTTGAGCCTGGGAAGAGCTGGGAGGAGGTCTCAGCGGAGTATCGTAAGTATTTATATGTGAAGGCGGGCAAGGCGGATCGCTCGGGCAAGGCGGTATTGAGTCGGGAGCAGATAAAGGAGGTATTGGACAAGGACGGGCGATTGGAGATGTGGGAGGTATTGAGGTTGAGGGTGAGATATTTCAGCGATGGGTTGGTATTGGGCAGCAAGGAGTATGTGGAGGGGGTGTTTGAGGAGTATCGAGAGAGGCTCGGGGTGAAGAGAGAGGAAGGTGCGAAGGAATTGAAGCCGAAGGTATTCGAGGGTATGGCGGTGATGCGGGAGCAGCGCCGACCGGCGCTGGAGTGAAGAGGAAGGGTAAGGAGCTTCAAAAGGAGTGAAGCAACCGTGAAAAGAGCAGGGTAATGGGCGGGGTGTAGACAAAGGAGTGAAAGAGGAGTGTTTTGCGGGGTAAAAGAGCGATAAATTGAGCCGAGAAACCGGAAAGGGAGGGAAATTTCCCTGAAGAAATCAGAATTGGCGAGGTGAAAGGAAGGGGTTTTGATTGATCAAAAATACAGGGACAGACCCTACACAACAACATGTAGTGTCTGTCCCTACATTATGAAAGCGCTGGTGGTTATATATAAGATTCGTGGGCTGGAATGTGGTCGGGGAGGGACGATGGGAGTATGGGGAGTAAAAGCCGGTTGGTGTGGTAATGCGGGATTTGAACCTCGAATAGATTCGGGGGGATGGATCGGCGGATACAGGATCAAGTATATATGGCATCGGAATGGATTGAGCGGATTTGAAAGATTATTCAAGGTCCGCCGCAATCTTATTCTTCAAGCGCCAGATGTAACTTTTCATTCTAGGATGAACGGAGGAGTTACTCTCCGGCACTTCACTAATTTGCCCTTTTATAGTTTCGGCTTTACGATCCAGTTTGTCTGCGGCGTTCAGGGCATCGATGGCAGCGTATAGATTAGAGTTATTGATATTAGACAATTCGGCCAGGCAATCTAGTGCTGCTTCTACGTCGGCGTTGGTGCCGTATTTTGCCAAGGCCTCGGCTACGACGATTCGCACGTAGGGTGATGAATCTTTGAGGGCGTTTCTGAGTGTTGGAAGAGAGTTAAGTATTGTGCTTTGTCCGCGCATGAGTATCCCCATTGCGGCCCAGTATCTAACGGAGCTGTCTGCGTCCGAGAGCGATGACTTGAGCGTGCTTACATCAGCGGGGTCAAGGCCGGTGGCGAGGCTGGCTATGCGTTGAATTTTTTCAAGTCGATACTCCGGCGAATGTGCATATACATAGGGCGTTGATCCTTCGGCGCGCGAATGTATTTCGCCTTCGGGAAGGAAGCCGGTATCGCGTATATTGGTGATCCATTCTTTTTCTGCTTTTCTGAATCTTTCGAGAGTGTGTTTGTGTTCCGGTGAATAGGCGAGGTTATTTGTTTCGAATGGGTCTTTGGTCAGATCATACAACTCCTCCGGTGGTTTGCGTTTCCAGAAAGCGGCCTGGGTAGGTGTCAGCTTCCCTTGATCGAACAATGATTTCCAGGTCTTGGTTGTAGGTGTTTGGAACATATAGGAGACGTACTGACCGTATTCCCTATGCGGCATGTAGTTATGAATATATTGGTAGCGTTCGTCTCGCACCGTGCGTACCATATCGCGGCGTTCGTCCATGCGTCCGCGAAGGCCGTACATGTAGCGTTGTGGTGGTGTTATGTGCTTACCGAGGAATGCGTTGCCTTGCATCCACTCGGGCGGACGGATTCCTGCCAGGCTGAGTACGGTGGGGGCGAGGTCGACGAACCCGACCAGTCTTTTGGATTTCGCGCCCGCGGCGTAGTCTTTCGGGGCGAGGTCTTTGAATTGTTCGGGAATATAAACGATCATGGGCACGCGCAGTCCTGAATCAAAGCAAAAGCGCTTGTGCCGCGGCATACCGGAACCGTGATCGCCGTAGAAGAAAACGATCGTTTCGTTTTCGAGTCCGGCTTCTTCTAGTTCTTGGAGTTTTTCGCCGATGCGCGTATCCATTTGAGTTATTCGGTCATAGTACTGGGCCCAATCGTGTCTAACTTCCGGTGTATCCGGGTGATACGGCGGCACATCGACATTTGCGGGGTCATGGGTGAGATCATGTTTGTTACGTATTTGACTTTCGTGGGTGACTGTGAAATTGAAGATTGCGAAGAAGGGTTGACCTTCCTTTCTGTTCTTCCAGTGTGCATTGCCTGATGAGTCGTTCCAGACGCGTCCCGGTTTTTCGAGGTTATAGTCTTCTTTGCGGTTATTAGAGCAGTAGTATCCGGCTTCGCGGAGGAATTGAGGGTACATTTTCATGAACTCGGGCATTTGAGTCATGCTCCGCATATGATGAGCGCCCAGCGAGTTTGCGTAGACACCTGAAATAATTGTTGTCCGTGCCGGGGCGCAGACCGGCAATGTTGACCATGCGTTGATATAAATCATGCCTTCGTCGGCGAGCTTATTCAGGTTAGGCGTATCCGCGTATGAATCGCCGTAGCATTCGATGTCAGGATTTATGTCTTCACATGTAAGCCACAGGATATTTGGTTTTGCTCCCAGTGCTGTGATTGCGCTTGAGCAGAGCATCGCGGCGGAAATCAGGAAAATAATACTTAGTTTCATAAGCTGTTCTAGATATCGGCATTGATTGATTCATATGCTCGCATTTGCGGATTGAGTATTCAACCAAAAACAGGTCGTTCATTCTGATTAACAGTGATGTTAGCCGTCTAATTCGTCCATGCCCGAGCATGAGCACACGGGTTTGCGGTCACCGTAGACGTTATCGATCCTGGAGCAGGCCGGCCAGAATTTATTTTCCCGTACCCAAGAGCGTGGAAAGACTGCATGCTCTCTGGTGTAGGGGAGAGTCCAATTTTCCGCCGTGATTGCCTCGGCGGTATGCGGTGCGTTTTTCAATGGGCTTTGTTCCGGTTCGACTTGGGCGGATTCGAGTTCGATTATCTCTTTATGGATAGAAATCATCGCCTCGCAGAACCGATCAAGCTCGGCCTTAGACTCGCTCTCAGTCGGTTCGACCATCAGTGTACCAGGAACCGGGAACGATATCGTGGGCGCATGGAAGCCGAAGTCCATCAGTCTCTTGGCTACGTCTTCAATAGAGACGGATTTATATTGTCTAAAATCGAGAATGCACTCGTGCGCGACGTAGCCGTTTGCGCCTTTATAAAGTACCGGGTAATAGTCATCCAACTCTCGAGCGATATAGTTTGCGTTCAACACGGATACTTGGGTGGCGAGTTTCATGCCCGCCTGGCCGAGCATCCTGATATACATCCAAGAGATGGGGAGGATCGAGGCGCTGCCGAAGGCGGTGGCGCTGATGGGGCCGGTTTTTGGAGTGGTGGAAGTGTGGGCGATTGGATTCGCGGGAAGGAACGGTTCGAGGTGAGCGGCGGCCGTTATCGGTGCCATGCCTGGTCCGCCGCCGCCGTGGGGGATGCCGAAGGTCTTATGTAGATTTAGGTGGCAGACGTCGGCCCCGATATCGCTGGGCTTGCAGATGCATGTGAGCGCGTTCATGTTGGCGCCGTCCATATAGACCTGTCCGCCATGCTCGTGTATAATTTTGCATACGTCTTTAATTTGTTCTTCATAGACGCCGTGTGTGGACGGATAGGTAATCATTATCGCGGCCAGGCGCGAGGCATTTTCGGAGGCCTTGCTTTTGAGATCGGCGATATCTATGTTGCCTTGTTCGTCGCATGCGACTGATATAACCTTCATTCCCGCCATGGCCGAGCTTGCCGGATTGGTGCCGTGGGCCGATTGCGGGATCAGGCAGATATCACGATCTTTTCCGTTGTTGTTGAGATGGAAATTACGTATGGCAAGGAGTCCGGCGTATTCGCCTTGAGAGCCGGCATTGGGCTGAAGCGAGACGGCGGGCAGGCCTGTAATGACTTGTAGCCATGTAGATAACTGGTTGAAGAGGTCATGATAGCCGGCGGCTTGGTTTTTAGGCGCATATGGATGGAGTAGGCTGAACTCCGGCCATGTGATAGGTTCCATTGATGCGGCGGAGTTTAGTTTCATGGTACACGAGCCGAGGGGGATCATGGACGTTGTCAGCGATAAGTCCCGCGATTCGAGCCTGTGCAGGTAGCGCATCATTTCGGTTTCCGAGTGGTAACGATTGAAGACGGTGTGTGTTAAGAACGTTGTGGTGCGTTCGAGAGGGGTTGGTATGCCTTTTGGCGTGTCGGAATCGAGACGTTGGGAGTCGACCGGCGGTTTCTCGCCGCAATTGAAAATTCGGAGTAACAAGTCCAGATCGTCATCCGTTGTCGTCTCATTGAGAGAAACGGATAAGGTAGTTGAATCCAACAGTCTTAAGTTAACCTGGCTTTTTGCGGCATGATCCAGGATGTCCTGCGCCTTCTCGGCTTCAACCTTGATGCTGATGGTGTCGAAGAAGCTATCGTTTATTACTTGTAGCCCGAGTTTACCGAAACTTGCGGCGAGTCGTGCGGTCTTGTCGGCAATTTGTCGGGCGATGTACTTCAAGCCTTCCGGGCCGTGATAAACGGCGTACATGGCGGCGAGCACTGCGGGAAGTACTTGTGCGGTGCAAATGTTGCTGGTCGCCCTTTCGCGGCGGATATGTTGTTCCCGTGTTTGAAGGGCGAGTCGAACCGCCGGGCGTCCCATAGCGTCTCTTGACACGCCGATCAGTCTTCCGGGCATTTGGCGCTTGAATTTGTCGCGCGTTGCGAAGAACGCCGCATGCGGGCCGCCGAAACCCATTGGCAGACCAAACCGCTGGGTAGTTCCCACAACCATGTCGGCGTCAAACTCACCTGGTGGCTTCAGCATGGTAAGGCTTAGGAGGTCTGCTGCGATTATCACCTTGGCTGCGGCTTCATGAGCCTTATTCACTAATTCGGAAAAATCTTCCACCTCTCCGTTCGTCGCTGGATATTGCAGTAATACGGCAAAGTACGGCGTTTCAAAAGTAATCTTGCTGTGATCGCCCACCTCGACTTCGATGCCGAGCGGTGCGCATCTGGTTTTAACGACATTGATAGTCTGCGGGTGACACAGCGCTGATACGAAGACCTTATTTACGCGGTTTTTCCGTTGCATGCCGTGGCACATGGTTACGGCTTCGGCTGCCGCTGTCGGTTCGTCGAGGAGCGAGGCATTGGCGACGGCCATACCTGTCAGATCGGATATCATCGTCTGGAAATTCAGCAATGCCTCGAGCCTGCCTTGGGCGATCTCCGCCTGATACGGCGTATAAGCGGTATACCATCCCGGATTTTCGAGTATATTACGCTTTATGACGGCGGGCATAATGGATGCGTGGTAACCCATGCCTGTAAACGATTTGAACACCGTATTTCGACCGGCTAACGCGCGTAATTCATTGAGCGCTGAATGCTCGGACGCGGGCGCCGGTAAATCAAACCCTGAACTGTCGCGTATTGACGCCGGCATGCTTGTTTCAATCAACTCGTCGAGGCTGTTTAAGCCGCACCGGCCGAGCATCTCGGCGATTTCGTGCGCTCGCGGTCCGATATGCCTTTGAGCAAACACCTGTGGATTGAATTCGTTTACGGAATTCAAGTTTGCATTGGATGAATCGTTCTCAGCGCTTTTCTCCGTTCCTTTGAAGCTGTCGTTTTCAGACATGGTAATCAGGATAAATTGGTTTTGAATTAAATCAAGGACGTTATTGTTGCAGCGCGTTTTGAAGGCACGTTGATTTGAGAGTCGAATTAAAAAGAGGTCGTTATATTGGGTGCAAAAAAATAAATATTACAATGACAATATAATAATACGTTTCATCCGACGTTATGATGATTAAGTTACTATTCGGTTATCGAAGTAAAGAAGGCGACGTTATGGTCGAGTGACTCACCGGATTCGGAGGTGATCCCGTTAAAAAGAAATTTGTATATGCCGGATTTGGGGTGGTTATCGATGTTTAGGCTGAGACTTCGCGCGTCTTTTGACAGAGTGGATTCAAGGATTCGAATTTTTATGGGTTTGGACTGAGACGGAGAGTATTCGGCGTCGTAGTTGAAACTGAGGAGATTGATTTGCGCGGGGGGCGAGTCATTGGAGGGCGGCATAATTGGTTCTGTGAAATTGACTAAAAAGCCGTTCGAGGTTTTTCGGATATTATGGATTGCGAATGGGCGTTGGCCTGTCCATATGATTTTGTTAAGGAAGAACCGTTCGGTTTCCGTAGAGGCGTTGGTTTTTGTTAATTGGCCGACGAACAGGGCGCCTGTCGACGAGAATTCGATGCGGTTGACACCGGAATTCAGATTGGTAATGAAGGGGAAACATGCGCCTTGGTACGCGCCGTTATAGAATTCAAGGCATGCGCGTATAACTGCTCCGCGTGAGGGCACGCCGATAAATAATTGTCCGTTGAACGGCCCGAACTTCCCGTTTGAGGTATCGAACACCGGCTTCGAGATGGTTCCTCGTGAATCACCCGGGGGGATAAATAGGGTGGGCGGTTTTCTGAGGTTGAGGAGTTGGTTTGTTTCGAGCGAGAACGGGTTTTCATTGATGTTCCGATTCCATAGCAATCCGACTGGATGCCCGTGGAAAGCGGTTTTTGTGACGTGGTGGATGAGGTCGGTCTCGACGTATTCGCCTTGATTGTCGGAGACGAAGACCTCGCCGGCGGGGTCGATGCCGAGTCCGCCCGGGAACCTCACGCCGCAAGACCAAGGAGTGAATTTGCCGTCCGGCGTGGCCTTTATGATCCACCCCCGATAAGCGGCTGCCGGCAATGAGTTTGTTGTTTCGGGCCGGCTTATATTCCATCCAGGGAACTCAGGAGCGGGATAATTCGTGCCTATGAAGAACCAGCTAGATAGTGCGAACCACAGGGTGCCGTCCGCGGCCCGGGCGGGGCCAACTGTCCATTCAAACGGGTGCCCGGTGTAGTTCCAAAAATCGCAAATCTGTTGGTAGTCGTCGATTATCCCGTCACCGTTGATGTCAGAGAGTCGCGTGATTTCGGGGCGTTGTGCGGTAAATATATCGCCTTCAGGCGCGGCGCAAAGGCCGAGCGGTTCATCCAGGCCGGATGCGATATGCCACCATTGGTTATTGTGGAAGCGGTGAATGCCGCCGTTTCTCGTCGAGAGCAGGAGCGCGCCGGCGGCGGTTGAGGCGAGGCGTCCGGGGTGTTCTGCGGCGGAGTCGGGTACCTGGATGTCGGTGATTATATAAGACTTGGGATCGGCGTTCGGGAATTCGGTGTCTAGCCATTCATTCATCGCGTCGACGGCGGTTGAGACCGGAGTTATGAGATTGAACCTGAAGGACGGCCGGGATTCCGGGAGTGCGGTGAATTTAATGATAAGAGTATTTGTGCCTGTTTCGAGTTTAACCGGGAATTCGTGATTGGCCATATGCCCGGAGGAATTGGTATATGAACCCGACGCGGCACTATTCATGTATATGACAAACGGTAATGCAGTTTTGATTCGCGCCGTGGCATTCATTTTTTTTGTGGCGATAATACGGCGTCCGAGGAAATATACCGTGTCATTATCGTTTACTTGGGATGCAATAATATTCTTCGACTGGTCATCGAAAAACGGGGCGTTGCGCCAATGGAAATCGAGTTCGGACGATTGTGTTTGTCTGTTTTGCGGTGTTGTTAAGGCTTTGGCTCGGGTGCTTTCGAACATTCGGGCTTCGTTGGCGGACAAGGGGCCGAGGATAAGCCATGGTGATGTGTCTACGGCGCCGAGTGTGTTATGGAAATTCTCGAGTGTATTAAGTCTTGTGTCACGGCGTGTTCCGGCTTTTTCGAAGAGTGAGGTGACCTTAAGTCCATTTTGTGCGCATACGAGGACGATGGATAACGCGAGGATACCGGCCGTCAGACCTGCGAAGCGCCTGCTGTGACCGGTATTATTAAGTGCAGTGGTTGTCCTAAATGGTTGTATCATTTCATTCAGAGCTTGAGTTGGATAGTTGTTGAAAAGGAAACGTTGGCGCCTTGAGGGATTTTTAATATGCCGTCGTTGGTTTGGTCTATTGACGGGGTGAGGGTTAGATCGTCGAACACGCCGGTTATGAACCATGTGTTAGTATTGACACTATCCAGATGGAACGTTCGTTTAATGCCGAGGCCTTCGGCGGCGGGAGTGATTTGTTCGCGCACTTTGATATTATCCATCTGGTAGAGAAATACCGGAGTGCCGTTGGTTATCTGATAGCCCTTGAAATTGAATGCCGGTATGTTGTTTGTTGTTTCGAGTCTGAACGGGAATGTGTTCGGCGGGGAGTAATATTCAACGCCGAGGATATCCGGCTGTCTGTTTCGGGCGCCCGTTTTGGGATTTTCCATATCGAGGAAGCCGCCGCGCCATGCGTACATGAGCCTGCAAGTCGAGGTGTCAAAGCAGAAGGACTGTTGTTCGGTGAGGCCGACGGCGATTGATGACGGAGATGCGCCGGGCATCCACGCGCGGATGACGACCGGCTGATCTCCAACGACGATGTGGTTGCCGTTGACGAGGTTTTCGAGGCCTGTAGGCACGGGCATATTGTCGCCGGCCCAAAGCGCCGCACGCAGGTTATCTATCATGGTTTCGGCCATAGCCGGCGGCAGTTCATTAAAGAATCTCGGCATAGGCGTTTCCGGTAGGATTCGTGGGGGATCGTGGAGCCAGCGGCGTATCCAGTCTGCTTTCAAACGATCGTAGAATTCGGTCATATCCGGACCTCGTGTATCGGGCTTGCCTGGGACGCCTTTAAAGTCGTGGCAATTGATGCACGAGAAGCCGTTGAAGCCGCGGCCGATTAGTTGTATTCCCTTGGAGACATCGGCTTGTGTCGGTTTTGGGATAACCGCGCCTTCGCCGTGCTCGGCGCCGGTAGTGGCGGCGAACTTCGGCACGAGCGGACTCATGTTGTCGACGCCGAACTCGGGCATTCGCAGTTTCAGCCACGGCCTGATTCTTTTGGTTTCACAGAGGACTTGCTCCAACCAAGATTCGCGTAGTTTGAATCCGGAACCGGTAAGCGGTGGTGGTGTTTCATCGAGATCGACGGTGGCGGGTTTAAAGATATCATGGCAGGTATTGCACCTGAAGAATTCCATGTCGACCGAGAAGAATTGAACAGGGGCCGGTGTGTGTCCGGGGTCGGCGATGAAGACGGACAATGCCTTGCGTTGTCCGGCATCCAACGTGTACGAGGGCGCGGCGGTCGGTGGGGATTCGGCGAGGCAACCTTTAGATGGGGAGAGCGCGTTCAACGCGGGGGCGGACATGTTGTTCGTGAGCTGTTCGGAGGCGGGCAAGGAGTGACAATTCAGGCAACCGTTGTCGGCGATTATTTCTCTGCCGCGCGTCGGATTGCCGGAGGGCGCGGGTTCTTCGAACGCCGGGAGAGTTGATTGGGACAGGAATTCGGCGATGATGGTGGCTTCGGCCGGAGATAGCTGCATGCCGGGCATGCGTCCGCTTGGTTCGATTTCCATTGGAGCATATAAGTAGCGTGCGAGTGTGGCGGGATTCCACTTGGCTCCGAGGCCGCTTAGCGGAAAACTGTCGTCGTTATGACATGCGGTGCAGCCGGTGTTATTATAAAGTTCCTCGCCGCGTGTGATGCGGATTTGATTCGGTTGCGGGTTGAATAGGCTGTTATTTGGTAACAGCGGCGGGGCGGTCAGTTGCGCCAGGTACGCCGCTACGTCGGCCCTGTCGTCCGAAGTATCGAGCAACTGCGGCATTGCGGCGTTTGTTTGGAATTCGGTCGGATTCTCCAGCCAATGGAACAACCAGTTTTGATTGAGACGAGAGCCGATCCCCGAGAAGTCCGGGCCCAGCCAGTCGAACTTGAAGTCCGAGTCCGTTTCATGGCAGGCGGCGCAGTCGAATTCCTTGAACAGGAACATGCCGCGCTCGAAGAGTTCGGCGTTTTGCGTCGGTACTGTTGTTGAATTATCGAGGGCGAGGATGTCGTGGGGTACCGGTTCTCTTACGAAATTTCCGGACTCCCATTCGAGCAGGAATCGATCGGCTCCGGGTTCGCAGTTTACGTTTATAATTATATTGTGTTGTCCCGACGTGAGGTGGGTTTGGCGATTATTGACCGATGTTCCATTTATTTCCACGGGCGCGTCGCAGAAGAATCGGTAATCACCCGTAGTGGGAATTTGAATGGTACCGGATATTTCGATCTCGAACCCGGGCTCGAGCCGGGGATGGATGGATTCGTCTTCGCGTAAAGTGAATCCGGACGCCGGGAGGATAAAACAAAAGTTGGTTTTTGCATCTTTAGCAGCGGCGGCCAGACCTTGTTGTTTCGTCGTGGTTTGAGCGAATACATTTGTCCCCGGCCGGAGGGCGCCGAGGAGAATAATGAAAAGTAAACCGAGTAGCTTATTATTGAACATACGCCTATGGATCACGTTGCCGCCGAATGCGATGTATTACAAGATTAATCTTGGTGATGGGGATTACGTATAATCTGTTGGACGCGGTTATCAGGCTTTGGATTTTGCGGTGACGAACAATATTTAGTTTCGGTGTATTCTTCGCTTTCCATGGGTGGGGGAAGGATGTATATTACACCATGTAATCCGTTTATCGAGTAAGAATATGCAATTCTGCGAAAGGATTATGTGATCGGAGCCGGACATGCCGGACGTTTGGAGAGCGACTATATTGAGTGTTCGGCTCATTGGTGTTTAGGGCAGACTAAAACAACAATGCTTATGGAAAAGACACTGTTTGAAAAGATTGCGGACAGGGAGATTCCCTCGGATATCGTGTATGAGGATGAACTGGTTGTGGCGTTCAAAGATATCGATCCGAAGGCGCCGGTGCATATATTGATTGTGCCGCGGAAGCCGATCCCCAGGCTTGCCGAAGCCGAGCCGGTCGACCACAGCGTGTTGGGGCATATACTTCTGAAGGCCGCGGAGATAGCGAAGACGCAGGGGCTTGAGGATAGCGGATTCAGACTGGTGATCAACAACGGGCCGAACGCCGGCGAGGCGGTGCCGCACTTACACTGTCACATTTTGGGAGGACGCGAAATGCAGTGGCCGCCGGGTTGATGAAATTGTAGTTTTATTAATCCTCGCATTTAAGGCCAAGTATACGGATTAGATTGAACATTTTGCGCGCAGGATTGTGTCAATAGACAAGCTGGATTGTGAATATCGGTAAATCGGAGTATGGAGTATGCGAGATGCGCATACGTATGATAATGTCGGAAAATCGAAATAACGTGTCCGAATCAAGAGACGCAGACGTGCTATGAGAAACGCTTTATTGATCGTAGCGGACCTCGGGATGATAAAGGCTTACCGTGTAGAGAATCATAGGCAGGATAATCCACGGCTTGTACCTGTCCACGAGGAGTTTTTTTCGCAGGCGCATAAAAAAATGAGCGAGAAAATAAGTGATTCTTCGGGGCGCCACAAGTCGCCGGCGGCTAATTCCTCCGCGCCAATGGCTGATAAACATAACCTGGAGCTTGAGGTGCATAAGCGGCAGACCAAGCGAATTGCCGAAGAGATAACTTCCTTATTATCAAGAGACTCGGTGGAAATATGTTACTTCGCCGCGGCCAAGACCGTTAATAAGCAGATATTGGATCAGCTTCCAAACAATTTGCAGGACAAGATATTTCGTAATGTACCCCTTGATTTGACAAAGACCGAGCGTGCGAAACTTTGGAACTTTTTCAAGGTGCAATAGTGGTTAATTGCCTGTTAAGTTGTTAAGCTGTTGAGCTGTTAAGTGGCCTGAGATCGGATGTCGTTCACGCACACGCCCCCGCATACCCCTGGGGTCAGCCCTTAAAATAGTAATTAAGGGTTGAGAGAGCTGAGTTATTAAGCTGATAAGCTGCCAGGCTACGCGTGCCAAAAATTTTTTGGCGCGGGTGCCGCAAGCGGCACTCACGGGCGGCCTCCGTCCGCGCGCGGAGGGACTGTTTCCGTAGCGCCAGTGGCAGCATCGAATTGGCGGGTAAATCCTCGGAATTTGCAGTATTGCTGCGGCTGGTCGGAGCGACACAGCCGCGCTCTGCCCTAAAATGAGAATTGCTCAAGCTGCTCGTTGGCATTTGACATGAATATCAATAGTGATACTATAACATCATGGCGAGCGTTGACGACATAGTGGGGCAGATGCGTCGTAACCCGAAAGGGATAAGTTTTGCTGATGCGTGCCGCGTGTGCGACTACTATTTCGGACAATCCCGCCGGAGTAAGTCGAGCCACCAGGTCTACAAGACCCCGTGGCAAGGTGACCCGAGGTTCAATATTCAAAATGCCAAGGGCAAAGCCAAGGCGTATCAGGTCAAACAGATACTGAGAGCGATCGAGAGGTTGGAATATGAAAGCCATTCAAAATGATCACTACACATACCGCGTAACCTGGTCGGAGGACGATCAGGAGTACGTCGGGCTCTGTGCTGAGTTTCCCAGCCTGAGTTGGTTGTCCACTTCTCCCGAAGCTGCGCTTCGGGGAATCCGAAGTGTCGTGGCTGACGTTGTGGCTGACATGAAGAAATCACGCGAGCTAGCGCCTGATCCGCTGGCGAGTCGCAAGTTCAGCGGCAAGTTTATGGTTCGGGTTCCCCCTGATTTGCACCGCGAACTCACCGTGGAAGCGGCCGAGGAGGGTGTGAGCTTGAACCGCTTGGTAACGATCAAGCTCGCCCATTGAAATAAGATGAGCCAACCAAGACCTGCAGCTTGCAAAATGTTCCGCGCGTTGCGTGGCCTATCTTAAAGCTTAGTTCAATCGTTGTGTCAGAAGAGGAACGGAGATAAACTGAATTGGTGATTGATGAACAGCAACTAATCGAGAAACTGCAGAGCATCGAAAGACTTCACGCTGGTGCCACGACGCCGGGGGAGCGTGTTGCGGCGGCCAACGCGTTGGAGAGAATCCGTCAGCGTTATGCAGAGGCGGCGCAACTTGACCCGCCTGTGGAGTACCAGTTCAGCTTGGCTGACATGTGGTCCAGACGGCTGTTCGTTGCGCTTCTGCGACGGTATGATATTCGTCCGTACCGGTATCGCCGCCAGCGTTACACGACCGTGATGGCGAGGGTCCCAAAACGTTTTCTGGACGAGGTGCTTTGGCCTGAGTTCAAAGAGCTGAGCGATACGCTCCGTCAGTATCTCAACGAGGTTACAGAGCGAGTCGTCTCAGAGAGCGTCTTTGCCGATAGCTCCGAGGCCGAAGTCGTGCGCGAAACACAGAAGCGATTGACGTTGAAATAGGGAGTTGAGTATTATTCCGGATTCCTGTATGAATAGGCGCAATATTTTTGTGAAAAATGGCATACGACTCGGAAATACTTCATCAAACCGCTATAATCGATTCTCGTGTACGGTTAGGCGACCACGTACGCATCGATCCGTATGCCGTGATTGATGCCGGGGTTGAGATAGGCGACGGCTGCCGGATCGGCGCACACGCACACATTACGGGCAATACGATCCTGGGAAAACGCAACGTTATACATTCGGGTTGTGTTATCGGTGACGCGCCTCAGGATATGAAGTACCGTGGCGAGCCGACGCGGCTGCGGATAGGCGACGATAACGTTTTCAGGGAGCATGTAACCGTGCATAGGTCGAACTGCGAGGCGGAAGAGACGGTTGTAGGATCGAACAACTTCCTGATGGCGCACAGTCATGTGGGACATAATTCGCGGGTGGGAGACAATGTTATACTCGCCAACGGCGCGTTGCTGGGCGGGCATGTCGAGGTGCGGGACGGTGTTTTTATCTCCGGCAACTGCCTTGTTCATCAGTTCGTCAGGATTGGTGCCTTGGCGTTCATGCAGGGGGGATCGGCGATCAGCCGGGATTTGCCGCCGTATACGGTTGCCTGGGGGGTTAACCCTATTTGTGGATTGAACACGGTAGGCTTGCGCCGGGCCGGCGTATCGTCTGAATCGAGGATCGAGCTGAAGAAGCTCTATCATAGGCTGTTCCGAAGCGGCGGATCTTTAAAGGAGGCGTTGGCCGAGTGTGCCGATGAGTTTAAAAGCCGGGAAGCGGCGGGATTGATTGGATTCGTCACGGAGAGTGCGCGTGGAGTATGCCGCGACTTGCGCCGGGGCGAAATCAGAGGCCGACATGAGGAGGCGACCGAATAGAAATGAATTATACCCGGTGATATGCGTTTCTTGATGATGAGTTGGCGTGATCCTTTCAATCCGCGGGCCGGCGGGGCTGAACGGGTTAGTCAGGCGTATATGTCCGAATTGGCAAGACGCGGACACGACGCCTACTGGTTTTCGAACGAGTTTCCCAATTGCCGGCGGCAGGAGGAATTGGACGGCGTGCGGATAGTGCGAAGAGGAGAATTATTCAAATCCGTCCTAAACGCCAGGAACTGGTGTAAGCGCCAACCGGGATTCGATTTGATAATTGACCAGCATCACGGGATTCCCTGGTTTGCGCCATGGTGGTCGGGCACAAATTGTGTGGCTTATATTCATGAAGTGTTGGGCCCGGTGTGGGATATCTTTTACGGGTGGCCGCTGAACAAGGTCGGCAAGTCCCAGGAATTCTGTTGTCATTGGCTTTATAGAAACGTGCCGTTCTGGGTGCCGTCGGAATCGACACGACGCGCTTTGCTCGCTCGGGGTGTGAAGAATGTAATGGTGATCCCGAACGGAATCGATCCGATAACGTTGTGTGAGCTCCAAAACAAGACCTTGGGGCAGCCGTTGAGATTATGCGTGGTCACGCGTTTGGCACCCAATAAACGGGTGGGGCACGCGATCAGGCTAGTCAGACTGCTTGTGGATCGGGGGATTGAGACGCGGTTGAATGTGGTCGGCCGCGGGGAGGATGAGCCGAACCTGAAGGACGTGATAAAGCGGCAGAAGGTGGAGGACAAGGTATTCTTTCTAGGTAAACTCGACGAGGAAGAGAAGCTGCGCGTGTTAAGTGAATCGCACTTGTTGGTGCACACCTCGATTTGTGAAGGCTGGGGGCTGAATGTGATCGAAGCCAACGCGATGGGTACGCCGGCGGTCGTATACCCTGCGCCGGGCTTGATCGATTCTACTGTTGACGGAGTGACCGGTATAGTGTGCGCTGCCCAGACGCCCGAGTCGATGGCCTGCGGTATCGAGCGGGTTTTGAATAATCCGGAATTCTATTACGAGTTGCGCCGGAACGCTTGGTCGCGCTCCAAGGAATTCCACTGGCGGAATGTTCTAGCGAAGGCCTGTGACTGGCTCGAGACACAGGCGCAAACACGGCAGGTAAAATGAGAAGACTACGCCGCCCAACTGTGTCCATCGTAATCCTTATGTACAACAGCGTGGACTGGATACAACGCTGTCTTGATTCAATTGCCGCCCAGACGATATTCGATGAGCTCGAGGTTATCGTGGCTGATAATGCGTCCTCCGATGATTCACTGGTTAAAGCGCATCGTATTATTTCCAATTGGCCGAATGCCGAGGTGGTGAATCTGAGCGGTAATTATGGGTATTGTGAAGGGAACAACCGCGCGGCTGAGATTGCGACCGGGGATTACCTGTTGTTCCTGAATCCCGATACTTGGCTCGAATCCGATTGTCTCGAACGGTTGATCGAAGAAGTGAACCGTACCGGCGCCCATGCGGCGTCGCCGCTGGTTTTGAATTATGAAGACGACAGTTTCCAGTCGCTGGGCGCGGCTGGATTCGACTGCTTCGGATTTCCGAGCGCGAGGCGGAGTCATCCGGAAACTCGCGAGGTGTTCATGCCCGAAGGCTGCGCTTATCTCATCAAGCGCAGCGTTTTTGTTGAGTTAGGAAAGTTCGATTCATTTCTGTTCATGTATTCCGACGAATACGACCTGTCGTTCCGGGTTTGGCTGTCCGAACACAAGGCGATCGCAGTGCCTGGCGCGCGGATGCATCATCGCGGCGCCGTAGCGGTGAACCCCGAAGGCGGCGGTAAGATTCAGGAATACAGAACCAGCGATATCAAGAGGTTCTACGCGAACCGCAACGGCTTGGTGGTCTTAATGAAATATACGACTAGTGCGCTTTTTGTTCCGCTGACGCTGCAGGTGGTTTATCTCGTCTTCGAGGCGGTTGTCGGAGGGATAATAACAAGACGCTGGTCGTTCGTTAAAAATGCGTATGTGGCCGCATTCTCAAGCTGTATCCGGGGCCGGCGCGAAATCATGGCGAACAGAAGCGCCTTCAAACAACAACGGAGGCTAAGTGATTTTCGTTTACTCTGCTTTCTTCAATTGCGGTTGAATAGGTGGGATGAGGTAAAAAAAGTGGTTCAATACGGTTTCCCAAGTGTCGATCGAAAGAAATGAGGTGTCGCCTTAGCGCAGACAACGTAATTATTGAATTAGAGTTATCTAATTAGAAAATCATTCTTCGAATTGGATATGTATGGAGGAAGGCATAGGCTATATTTGCGTCTTGACCGTGCCGACGATACTGCACAGTGTTGATTCATGTTTTTAGCGAGCAACTTGAAGCTCACCCACGGCCGCGTGAAGCCGTCGGTGACGAATATCCCGGTGTTTAACGCCTGCCTATTTCATATACGAGTGTTGTTGTATCTGTTTTTTTCGGCTGTTTTATGTGCTCCACTTTTTTCAGTTGTTGCGGATTCAGCGGAGAATAATCGCGCGCAGCCGCCGGAGCGCACCTGTTTTCAAACCGCAAACGCTTATGCCGACGACATCAATATTCGTTCGGATGTAGCGATTGTCTATGGAATCGACGAAGACCTGCCGGCGAGGATTAAGACCTGGCGCGACCGCGGGTATAGGATTCACGTAATGACCGGTGTTTCGTGGGGGAATTACCAAGACTATCTTTATGGCCGGTTCGATGGCGTAAACCACGAAGACGAGGCGCAAACTGAGCGGGACGGCGACAAGATCAGTCACGGCGGCGACGTATATTACATGTGTCCGGGAACGAATTTCGGAAAATTCCTGTGTGTCGGTGTTCGACGCGCACTGGACGCAGGCGCAAAGGCTGTTCATCTCGAAGAGCCCGAGTTTTGGGTTCGCGGCGGGTACTCCGATGGATTCAAGCGTGAATGGAAGGCCTACTATGACGAGCCGTGGCAGCCGCCGCATACATCGCCGGACGCGCAATGGCGGGCGTCGAGACTGAAATATTATCTATACAGGCGCGCGCTTCAACAGGTGTTCGATTACATACAGGATTATAATCGTGAACATCAAACATACATTCGCTGTTACGTGCCGACACATAGTCTGTTGAACTACGCCCACTGGCGTATTGTCAGCCCGGAATCGAGCCTGGCACGCTTGGATGGGTGTGACGGGTATATCGCGCAGGTATGGACGGGTACCTCACGCACTCCCAACCTGTATCAAGGTAAATTACGCGAGCGCACCTTTGAAACGGCATTTCTCGAGTATGGCGCAATGCAGAACCTGGTGCGCTCGACCGGGCGCCGGGTCTGGTATCTAAACGATCCGATCGAGGACAATCCAAATCATGATTGGGAGGATTATCGTACCAATTGGGAATCGACGCTGGTGGCTTCATTGTTTCAACCCGAGGTGTGGCATTACGAGGTGATGCCGTGGCCGAGCAGGATTTTTCGTGGACGGTACCCTTCGCCGGATGATCCGGATAAACGTGTGCCTATTCCATCCGCATACGCCACCGAAATACAGACGGTTATCAATACCCTCAATGATATGCGGCAAACGCCGGTAACCTGGGATTGCGGAACCGACGGTATTGGCGTGATGATCAGTGATTCTTTGATGTTCGAGCGCGGCGATCCGGCGCCCAGCGATGCGCATATGAGTCACATTTATGGGCTTGCGCTGCCGTTGCTCAAACGCGGGATACCCGTTACGCCCGTCCAATTGGAAAACCTTACCATCCCGGGATACCTGGAAGACATTAAGTTGATAGTGATGACTTATAACGGAATGAAGCCATTGACACCGGAAGTGCATCGGCCATTGGCCGATTGGGTGCGTTCGGGCGGCGTCCTGGTGTTTTGGGACGACGATTCGGACCCGTACAATCGGGTTCGCGAGTGGTGGAACCGCGGTGAATACGATTATACGACACCGCGGCAACACTTGTTCAAACAACTCGGAGTGGCGCAAGACCCTGAGCCCGGATTGCATCGGATCGGGCAGGGCGCTCTGGCTTATTACGCGCAAGACCCGGCCGAACTCGCTCGGGAAGAGGACGGAGATCAGCGCTTGGTGGACGTGATGAAGAAGGCGGTTGAACCGATTAACCTTGACTGGAAGGAAACCAACTATCTGTTGCTGCGCCGCGGCAGGTACGTGGTTGCCGCCGGTTTAAGTGAATCAGTGGCGGACACCGCACGCAAGCTGAACGGGCAATGGATCAATCTGTTTGATCCCGAGTTGCGGCTCCGGCAGGAAATCGTTCTGACACCCGGCAGCCGGTATTTCTTGTTGGACTTGAATGCGACCGATCCCGGACGCCCGCAAGTCTTGGCCGCCGCATGCCGAAGTGGTGTCGTGAAAGCCGGCGACGACAGTCTCACGTTCGAGGTGGAAGGAATCGCGCAAACCGAGGCGGTGGTCTTATTGCGCCTGCCGAAGCCGCCCGAGGAAGTGCGTCTGGCCGGCGAGCGGTTGGAACCGACAAAATACGATGCCGATACCGGACTGTTATGGCTGCGATTCCCTAATAAGGCCGTGCCACGGCGGGTGGAACTTCATTTTTAGCCGGTATTTTCCATCGTCGACGCTATACCAGGACGATGTAGATTGCCCCGTCAGGGGCAAAATATTTATAGCCACACCCGCTTCACAAATCCATCAGTCCCTTTAGGGACGCAATATTTCCTCCTTCATCTCTTCATGGTAAACATTTCATTCCTAACCGGATTCTGAAAGGCGCAGACGGTTGGCATTCGGATGAAGACCTGTAGCGTTCGTAGCCGCGCTCCGTTGGATTCAACGCGGCTATGTGAAAACGTTGCGGCCTTCGCGTGCGAGTTAATGAGCCTTTTGACAAGCGTGCAATGAACGCAAAGAAGGAAATACCGCGAAACGGTTGTTGTATGAGGAACTAATAGCTCTCCTCCCGGGAGGAGATGCAGAGGTGGGTAATCCCCCAATAACAACTCCCTCCCTCGGAGTGGATGAAAGGGGTCGGTTAAAACAAAGACTCAGACCCTCCAAATACTCACCGATCATTCAATTGCACAATTCGGGAGAATGTCCGGGGGGCATCGAATAATCCACAGAGAAATTTATCAAAACATCCCGAATATGTTTGACTTGATCGGCATTACTTGAGAAAAGATTGATCAGATAAGCTGTTTGTCACCATGAGAGGAAGGACTTATCCGTAAAGCGTGGTGAATCTAAATTTAATAAAGCATTTGTTCATCGCTTCTAAAAATACATGCGAAGTGACGAGGGCGAAGCCCGTTTTGCGCTTAAAGCAGGAAGGATATTGCCAATATCGTTCATTACCAAGCGTTGGATGTAAAACCCCTCATAGAAAAAAGGCATTGAAAGTCTGGTTTAGGGTGGATTTCGTGAAGTTCTATTCAGCCGACAAATCATTTTGAAATAATTGTGACACTTGCTAACTTAAATTTGTCCTCGAGTAAAATAAATATAACCTTTAGAGGTTAAATATGAGACATCTAGGTGAATCCTCTCCAAGCTTGCCCAGCTTCTGGGCATTAAGCCGTCCGACAAGCGCCGTATCGAACTGATGGAGCAGAAGCTGGCGACTGCGTAG
>JAIPKD010000049.1 GCA_021733835.1 Verrucomicrobiota bacterium | reverse complement strand
GGTGATTGGCTGATAGCGGCGGATGGCAAGGGGCATTCGTTGGTTGTAAAGAATCCTAACAAACCAATCGATGACTGGAGGAACTGGGATTTCAGCCGGCGCAAGAACGGTTCGCCCGGATTTGAGTCGGTCGCTCAAGCCGAGACTCGAGTGCCGAGCCCGGAGGTGAACCTAAACGAAGGCGTCGTTTTCGTGGACTACGATCAGGTGTGGAAATACAACGACCGCGCGGTCGACCTCGGTGAAGAATGGCGTGAGTCGGATTATGACGCCGGTGATTGGGAATCCGGGCCGGGGCTTCTCGGATTCGAGGATTCGGGATTGCCGTGGCCGGGACTTCAAACCGTACTCGATAGGAACCAGGACGGCGGCAATAACTCTACGATTACCTTCTACTTTAGAACCGAGTTCGATTTTCATGGGGAACCTTCAGAAGCGGTTATTACAGTCGATCAGATATTGGACGATGGCGCGGTCTATTATTTGAACGGCGAAGAGTTGTTTCGTTCGGCTATGCAGGCCGGAGATATCGATTTCAACACTACTGCGTCGAGGACGGTCGGAAACGCAACCGAGGAGACAGCCGTTTTTACCGGCGTTGCCGATGCGTTGCGACAGGGACGCAACGTGCTTGCCGTCGAGGCGCATCAGACAGGGCCCGGTAGCTCGGACATTGTTTTCGGTTCAAGGCTGAAGATCGCTGTGCCGCATGACCGGGTGTTGATGATTAACGAAGTGTTGCCCGGCGCCGATGGAGACGGCTTCATCGAGTTGTACAACCCGGGCGCCGATGACCTGGATATTCAGGGGTTCCACGTCACGGATGATCCGGCGGATTTGACGAAACAGCGTATAGACGAAAACGTGATCGTACCGGCGGGCGGCTTGAAAACAATTAGTTACACCGGTGTCGGTCTGACGCCGGCGAACCCTGTCGTGATCTATCTCGTCGGTAAAGACGGCAATACCGTCGTATGTGGAATACGCGCCGATATGCCGTTGGACGGCAGGTCTATCGGACGCAAGCCCGCCGGTGGAGACGAGTGGTACCTGTTTGTTGATCCTACGCCCGGTATGTCCAATGAAAGCCGTGACGCATTGGGCGGGGCGCTCCAACTGAACGAGGTGCGATTCGCCGACTCTAATACCCTGGAATGGCTGGAGATCATGAACATGGGCACCGCCGACTTGGCGTTGGAAGGATTGTACCTGGAATTCGATTCCGGCGCCGATGAGAATATCCCTCTTTCAGGAAGCATAGCGCCGCTGGATTTCTATACGATGGATTTGAATGTCGATATGCCGGCAGACCAGTTGCGGCTGTTCCTCGTGACAGAGAATGGTGCCGTATTGGATGCCGAATTGATCGAGCGACGCGATGATTTCCTCGGCGCGCAGGCGTATCCGGATGGTTCCAGTGAATGGTATGCTGCCGGCAACTCCTCCCGTGGTGTGGCGAACTCGCCGGAGCGCGCTACCGCTGTTGTTATCAATGAAATCATGTATGACCCGCCGTCCGACCAGGTCGACGGCGAATATATCGAGTTATACAATCGCAGTGATGAAGCGGTTGATCTCTCGAGGTGGCGGATCGAAGACGGCGTGGACTTCAGGTTCTCCGATGGTGTGATTATTCCGCCGCGTGAATACCTGGTTGTAGCGGCCGACGCCGACAGGGTCGGGCGCATTTACGATGACGTCCAGGTTGTGGGCGATTATGATCGGCGCCTGAGTAACCGCGGTGAGCGTATTAGGTTGTTGGACGGGAATGGAAATCTCGCCGACGAAGTGGATTATCGTGTCGGTGGTGATTGGCCGTACCTTGCCAACGGCGGCGGCAGCAGCATGGAGTTGATTAATCCATGGATGGATAATAACCGCGCCTCGGCGTGGAAAGATAGCGACGAGACTGACAGCGGCGAATTTCGGCATTTCAGTGTTAAAGGAGTTTATCAAGAAATCAATTCCCTCGGAAGTCCAAGTGATTATAAGGAATTGAATGTCCATCTGGTCAACGACGGCCACGCGGTCTTGAAGAATATTGAACTCGTCCGCTCAGGGGAAGGTAATAATTTAATTGAGAATGTTGATAGATTATCAAGTAACGGTTATAGCGCCGACGGATGGTTGTGCCAGGGTACGCATTGGGCAAGTCATTTCGAGGGCGACCTGTTTCACGTTATCGCCGACGGGCGCGGTGATAACGAGGCCAACCGCACCGAGATCGATGTCGCTGCGCTTGAGGCCGGCAGTTCTTATGAAATCAGATTCGACGCTAGATGGGTCTCCGAATGCCCGCGACTGATTGTCGAGACATGGGATCACAGTATATCAAAGTGTTTTAGACTAGATATACCCGAGGACCTGGGAACGCCGGGACGCCGGAACTCCGCATTTGTATCCAATCCGCAACCGCAAGTGGACGGCGTACTGCATTCGCCCGCCGTCCCAACGGCATCCGACACCGTAAAGGTGACCGCGTCCGTCTACTCCCATGCGGCGCTGGACACTGTTGAGTTGGTTCATCGCCCGGACAGCTTCAACGGCGATGAACCATGGCGAACTAAAAAGATGTTCGATGACGGTCTGAACGGCGGCGATGAAGTCGCAGGCGACGGTACGTTCAGCGCTGAATTAACCGAATACGAATCGCATGGCCGGATAGTGCAATTCTTCGTGCGCGCTGAATCCGGGGATGGTTTAACCTGCACCGCACCCCGTGACGGCGCGCAGCGTCCTGCCATGTATGTGGTAGAGAATAGGGATATGGACGGCGATGTCAGGCTGTCGCGGTTCGTAGTTTCAGAACACGACATGGACATCATTGCAAACGGGAACTCTGCCAGGCATGATTATAAATTCCCCCGACTCTCAAATCATTATTTCAACGCCACGTATATCGTCAATGAGCGACAAATTTATTATAACGCGCTCATCCGGCCTACCGGTAGTCCCTGGACGCGCAAGACGAATCTAGATCACTGTAAATTCAAGCTTCCGGACGACCGCAGGTTCCGTGGGCATTACAAGTATGCATTGGATAACGACGCCGGCGGCGGTAACAGGTATCATAATCGAATGGTCAGGCACCTACTCTACCTGATCGGTCACCCCGCCAACGAGAACGAGTTTGTCAGGATGGTCGTCAACACCGGGGGCGCGGCGCTCAAGGAGGAGACTGAACCCGTGGCCAATGACTTTTTGGATCGTGTGTTCGAAAACGGAAGCGAAGGCGATCTCTACCGGATCGATGATGAATGGTGGATGACCGATGACTGGAGTAGACGGAACAGGAACGCCGACTGGAAGTTCAAAGGTACATTTGCGCCCGGGCGTTATTGGACTGAATGGATGAAACGCACCAAGGAGACCGAGTTCGATTACAGCGACTTGATAAGCTTCTTCTATCAAATCACGCGCAATCGCTACAGCCGCGAAGAGATTAATCGTATAATCGATCCGTATGCCACGCTTCAGATGTGCGCCGTGCGTGGGTTCGTGGGTGACTGGGACTCCTTTTCCCTGAATCGCGGTAAGAATGGGTACTTCTACCGGCGTTACAGCGACGGTAGATTCCAGTTTTTGCATTGGGACAGCGATCTCGCTTTCCGTGATACCAACGGGCCTTTCTACAACGGCGTGCCGGGCTTCCCGTTGTGGATGTCAAAGGGTTATAATCAAAAAATATTTTGGGATTATATTGCCGAGCTGGTGAAGAAATACACGGCCGGCTCCGCTCGAGTCAGCGCATGGATGGATGCCGAAGAGGACGCCAGCAGCATGTACTCGATTAATAAGGGTTTTTATGAAAATTACTTCGACGATCGCGCACGGTTCGCGCGTAGTGAAATGAACGATGGGCTTTCCAGAGATTTCTATTGTGTCCTGGACGGCAGGGTAGTCGAGACCAGATACGATGAATTCAATATCTCCGGCTCCGCGCCCTATGGTGTTTTTAATGTGATTGCGGTCGGGCACCCGGAAGCGGAGTTCGAGTGGATTTCAGACATTAACTGGGACTTAAAAAACGTCAGGCTCCACGCAGGCACGAATCACGTCACTATCCAGGCACTCGATGCCGAGGGCACACCGATCCACGAAGCGCAAACAACACTTATTAAAACCACGCCGGCGCCGCCGGTTATCGATATTCAAGCGCAACCTGCGTCGTGGCATGTCGAGCTTTCGGAGACATTCACCATCGATGCCACGGAGAGCAGGGATTTGGACGGTGGTGACCTGGAGCTCGAATGGTCGGTGACGCCGTCGGCCGGTGTGTTGCTTGATACAAATCGATACGGCAGATGTGCAATGACGTTTTCTTCGCCGGGCAATTACACGGTGAAATTGATAGCAACGGCGGACTCCGGTGAGCGTACATCTTTCCTGCGTGAGGTTTCTGTGTTCGCGCCGGGCGATTTCGATTCGTTTGCCGGGTCTTCGCTGAGTGATAAATGGATGCTCGAAAACCTGGCGCAGCGCGGCAACACACCTGCAGCCTCCTGGATATCGCTTCTTATGAAACCGGGGTTCCTGACCATGAAGACGCAGGATAATTCGATCAAACCGTTGAATACCTCGGAGGCCTTCCTGAGATTAGTCCGGCCGATACCCACAGACACTGATTGGGCATTCGAAACCGAGCTGGAACTCGAGAACCGTTTTTTCGGTTACTTCGATACGGGATTGATCATAACGACATTAGAGGATGGCGTGACAAATAGGTACACGCTGGGTGTCCAAGACGGAGCGCTGCTGTCGGTAAAAAGGATTATCGAGTCCGGCGCAACCAATGAAGTAACGGAACTGAAAGTGGTGAAATGGAATGCGGATTCCGCTAAAATCCGGGTCAGGCGTTTGGGCGGGTATCTGACCTTCGAACGTTTCGAAAATAACGGTTGGCTCTCGCTGTGCGCTCGGCAGATAGGCGAGGACGCAGTTGCATCGAGCGCAGGACTGTTTTCTGCAACCGATACAATGGCGCAGAACCTCGAGGTGAATTTCGATTATGCCATGCTTGTTGTCCCCGATTTGGAACAGCCGGCAGAGAATTTACTTAAGATAACCGAGATCATGTATAACCCCGTCGGCGGCGAGGATTACGAGTTCATCGAGCTGTTGAATGCCGGGACTAATACCATAAACCTGGAGGGATTCGAGTTCACCGACGGAATTTATTACGTTTTTCCGGAAACGGAATTGGCGCCCGGTAAAAGGATTGTTGTTGTCCGAAATCGTGATGCCTTTATCAGCCGTTACGGCGATACAGGTATCACCATAGCCGAAGGCGAATACTCGGGCAAACTGGCAAACGACGGCGAAAGGCTCGTGCTGACCGATCCCGATGGGTATGATCTAATCACAATCGAATACTCGGACAGCGGCGCTTGGCCGGCGCGCGCGGACGGCCTGGGCGGTTCGCTCGAGATCATAGACCAACACGGTGATCCGAATAATCCCGCTAATTGGCGGGCAAGCGCCCGCTATAACGGCTCGCCCGGCGCAGCGCCGATCGATGCCGCGCCGCGGGTCGTCATAAACGAGGTCTTGGCCAATACCGATTATCCGCTCGAGGACGCCGTAGAGCTCTTTAATAATTCGAGTGAGCCGGTGGATATCAGTGGTTGGTATTTAAGCGATGACTCCGAAAACCTGCGTAAGTACGAGATTCCCGATGGCTCGATCATTGAGCCGAACGATTACATCGTGTTTTACGAATACCAGTTTAACTCGAACAATAATGCGAACCCATTCAGTCTCAACGGTAACGAAGGAGAAGAGGCGATACTAGTATCCGCTGATGCCGGTGGTAACTTGGAATATTTTATTGACTCATTAGAGTTCGGCCTGATGGAAAACGGTGTGGCTTTGGGGAGATACCCGAATGGGATCGGGGATTTCGCGCCTATGTGCTGGATTACTTTGGGCGTCGAGGTCGACCTGAACGATCCGAATTTTACTAACGATGAGTTTATAAGCGGCGGCGGCGCACCTAACGCGTATCCTATCGTAGGACCGGTTGTATTCAACGAGATCATGTATCATCCGAATGAAGACGGAACACTGGAATACGTCGTGATTACGAATATTACAGAGGAGGAAGTCCTGTTGTTTGATCCGGCGCACGCAACAAATGTATGGAAGCTCGCAAACGCTGTTGAATTCGAATTCGATCCCGCCACAATAATCCCGGCCGGCGGTAAACTCGTCGTGTCCTGCGTCGAGCCGGATGTCCTGCGCGAAGTATACGATATAGAAAGCCAGACGCCGATACAAGGGCCGTGGAACGGCAGGCTGGATAATTCGGGTGAGACCATCGAGCTTCGCCGATCCGCCGCGCCAGTGGTGATGGATGACGGTTCGGGATTCGTCCCTTATATCCTGGTCGAACGAATATCGTATAAGCCGGTATCACCGTGGCCTATCGAGGCCGATGGACTCGGGCCGTCGCTGAAACGGATCGATCCTACACTATACGGAAATGATCCGTCTAATTGGTCGACGGAATGGATCGAGGCGATGCGTGACGAAGATGGTGACGGTATGGACGATGACTGGGAATTGCAGTTCGGCCTGAACCCGGATAATCCCGGTGATGCCGTTGGGGATGAGGACGGTGACGGGCAGACCAATCTTTCCGAATTCATCGCCGGCACCGATCCGACGAATCCCGACAGCCTGTTCTTGGTCGATGCCGTGCTCGGTGACGGGGATCATGTGATCCTCGATTTTACGGCTCAGCCGCAAAGACGATATGTCATAGAATCAACGGATGCACTCGATTCGGAAGTGTGGAGCGAAGTTGGCGTGATTCAGCCGAAGCAGAATGAGCAACCTATCCAATATATCGACGAGAGGCCGTTAAACGCATCGCGCTTTTATAGGGTGCGCGTGTTTCTCGAGAGGTAACGCAGTTTTATGCCGATGAGCAGCCTGAGACAACAGGTATCCGATGTTATCTCGGATAAAGGGATGATAAGTAGAGGCGACCGCGTGCTGATCGCCGTCTCCGGCGGCGTGGATTCTGTCGTCTTGCTCCACATTCTGTATGAACTATCGGTCGAACAAGACTGGTACTTGGCAGTGGCGCACTACAATCATAATCTCAGAGGCGCCGAGAGCGACGCCGATGAGCGGTTTGTGCAAAAGAACGTCGCTTCGTTGGAATTACCATTTTTTGCCGGCCGCGGTGATGTCCGCGGCCTCAGCGAGAAAGAGGGTGTTTCAATCGAGATGGCGGCGCGCAGGTTGCGTCACGAATTTCTGGCCCGGACTGCCGAGGAGTGGGGGTGCAAGACAGTCGCCGTGGGGCATCAGCGGGATGATCAGGCCGAGCTGTTTCTGCTCAGGCTCCTCCGAGGCGCGGGCGGTACGGGATTGGGATGCATGAAACCGGTTTCAATGTCACCGGTCGCCCCGGAACTCAGGATAATCAGACCCTTGCTTTACGCGTCCAAGCCTGAGATTCGCGAATACGCGCAACACCAGGGTATTGAGTCACATGAGGACGCATCGAACACGGCCGTAGATTTCCAGAGGAACAGAATTCGACATGTGCTCATGCCACTCCTCCGTGAAGAGTTTCAGCGGAACCTGGACGCCGTACTTGTCAGGGACGCCGAGCTGATCGGTGACGATTCGGATTTTGTTGAGCATTATGCCTCTGAGCTGCTGCGCTCGCCGGAACGACACGCTGACTTTAACGAATTACACGTTGCCGTTCAAAGACGGATCATACGCATTCAACTGTTGGAACGTGGAATCGACGCAGGGTTCGACTTGACTGAGTTCCTGCGCTGTAACGCGGACGGCGTTATTACCGCGCCGGACGGCGTTCGCGTATCACGTGATCGATCGGGGATAATTCAATTACAGCGCAACAAGGCGGTCAACTTCAATTTCCGAACCATGCCGGTTGAATTGAACGATGATGAAGGGAAAATCGTTTTTGAACATTTGATAATTCACTGGTGCCTATCCACCGGCGGTTGGGATAAGACCGGTTTATCAGTGAACAAACCTAACACCGAGTGCTTCGATGCCGATAAGATCGGAGCTAAGATAGTCTTACGTCATTGGCGACCCGGCGACAGGTTTAGGCCTATCGGAATGCCGTGTTCAGTGAAGCTCCAGGATGTTTTCACCAACCAAAAAGTCCCCCAGGAATCCCGGCGCGGTAAAGTCGTGGCGGAAGCCGAAAACGGCGGGATATTTTGGGTCGAGGGATTAAGGATTGCAGATTCGTACAAAATAACCGATGATACTATTTGTTGTCTGACCTGGCGTTGGACTTCACCGGAAACGACATAGAATTAACGGGGCGAGAGGCGACGTGCTCCGACGGTTAGCGCGCGCAGCAAGTTGCGATTAATTGCCTATCGTGATAGTGTACAAGCAAAATTTAGATGTCTGATAATAAACAAAAAAGACAACCGCAAAATCAAAAGGGCGGCGAGGGCAAAGTGCCGCCGCGGGGGTGGATGCTCCTCATTATCATTATGGGTCTAATCCCGTTGATGATGATGATGAAAGAGGGTTCCATGCGTAACCAACAGGAAATCTCACACCCCAAGTTCGTTGAATTAGTGGAATCAAACCTGATCGCTCAGGCCGAGATTACTTACAATCCGCAATCATCATTGCGCGAGATATCCGGTGAGTACATCGCCGAGACCGAAAGCGGCCAAGCAACGCGTATCCCCTTTAAGATCAAGACTTCCGTATCCGAGGAATTAGAGACCAAGCTTTTGCAATCCGGTAAGTTCAAACCGGTCGAACCGAATACGTTCCTAATGAATATTCTTTATGCCGTGCTCCCGATCCTCCTGCTGGCCGGTATTATTTATTTCTTCCTCATTAGACAGGTGAAAATGGCCGGTAAAGGCGCACTCAGTTTCGGGAAAAGCAAGGCGCGAATGATGGTCAAGGGCAAAAATAAAGTGACCTTCAAGGATGTTGCCGGCGCTGAAGAGGCGATCGATGACGTGCGCGAACTGGTCGATTTTCTGAAAGACCCGAAGAAATTCCAGAATCTCGGCGGGCGTATCCCGAAAGGTATTCTAATGGTCGGCGCGCCCGGCACCGGTAAGACCCTCCTGGCCAAGGCGATCGCAGGCGAAGCCGATGCCGCGTTCTTCAGTATCAGCGGTTCGGATTTTGTCGAGATGTTCGTCGGCGTGGGCGCAAGCCGCGTGCGGGATATGTTCGAACAGGCAAGACAGAATTCGCCGTGCCTGGTCTTTGTTGACGAGATCGACGCCGTCGGTCGCAGCCGTGGCCACGGTATGGGCGGGGGCAATGATGAGCGTGAGCAGACGCTCAACGCGTTACTCGTCGAAATGGACGGTTTCGACACTCAAGAGGGGACTATCCTTATCGCTGCCACCAACCGTCCGGACGTCCTCGACCCAGCGCTGCTCAGGCCGGGACGGTTCGACCGTCAGATAATGATTAACCTTCCCGATCTTCGCGGACGCGAGGAGATTCTCAAAGTACATGCGCGCAGGTTTAAATTAAAAGAGTCCGTTGACCTTTCGGTAATCGCCCGGGCGACGCCGGGGTATTCCGGTGCCGAGCTGGCGAACCTCCTCAACGAAGCCGCGCTACAGGCGGCCAGGTTCAATAAAAAGTCCATCTCCATGCATGAGTTGGAAGAGGCCCGCATAAAAGTGCGTTGGGGCAGAGAACGTAAAAGCCTGGCGATGACCGATGATGACAAACGTCATACCGCGTGGCACGAAGCGGGACATGCCCTCGTCAATGTAATGCTCGAACATACACACCCGCTGCACAAGGTCACTATCATACCTCGCGGACAATCCCTCGGTTCCACAATGTCCTTGCCCGAACAGGAGATGTTCAACCGCCAGCGCAGGGAAATGGTCGATATGATTACACTCGCAATGGCCGGTAGAATAGCCGAAGAAATCGAATCCGGCGACATCTCTACAGGCGCAAGCGGCGATATCCAACAGGCGACTCAACTGGCGCGTGCCATGGTCTGCCAATACGGTATGAGCGATCGACTCGGTATGGTGCAGTACGGCGAATCAAGCGAGTATGTCTTTCTCGGACGCGACATGGCCAAGAGCAAGGAATACAGCGAAAAAACCGCACAGGAAATCGACGACGAAGTGAAACGTTTAATCGATGAGTGTTACGGCAAGGCAAAGACATTATTGATCGACAATAGAGATAAACTCGAGATCATCGCCAACGCGCTCCTGGAATATGAAAGCCTGGACGGCACGCAAGTGGAGGAAATCGCCAAGACCGGTAAGTTCACTCCGCCGCCCACCGCCGGTTCAGACGACTCGATGAAAGGCGAAGACTCCTCCGAACCACTTCCCGAGTCGCCTAAACCGATACCGCCGGAAATCGGCTCCGGCCTCGGCTCACCCGCGCCTGCGCCGTTGTGATCGACTTTGAGACGGGCTTATTCGCAAAACAGCGGCGAATACAGTCCGATTGATAATTGAACAAGCCTACTTTATTGCCAAATGCAGGAGCTATTCAGTCCCACAACAGTTCCAAGAAGGATCGGATTCATCTCCACACGGTTTCAAGGTACCGACGGTGTAACCCTGGAAGCCGATAAATGGTGCCGGATACTGACATCGCAGGGCAACCATTGCTACTGGATGGCGGGTCTCCTTGATAGACCAAAGGAGAGTAGTTTTAATTATCCATTGGCCTTCTTCAATCACCCGGAAATCCGGGATGTCCAATCACGCCTGTTCAAAGTAACAACCCGCTCGCGCCCTTTGACCTCGAGGATTAACGCGCTCAAAGAGAAACTCAAGGATGGGATTTACCAGTTCATCGATAAATTTCAAATCGAGGTCATTATACCGGAAAATATTTTGTCCATTCCTATGCACGTCCCCTTGGGCCTCGCCATGACTGAGGTGATCGCCGAGACCGGTATGCCGACTATCGCGCATCACCACGATTTCACCTGGGAACGAGAGCGTTTTACACTCAGCGCGGTCAACGATTACCTACAGGCGGCGTTCCCCCCCTCTTTGCCCAGAATCGAGCATGTTGTCATAAACTCGATGGGACAAAAAGAGCTGGCGCGCCGGTTCAGCCTGCCTGCTACGGTAATCCCGAATATCCTTGATTACGAAACGTTACCGCCCGGTATCGATGATTATAATGAAGACGTCAGGAGTGAAATCGGCTTGAAAGACGATGACTATTTTATCCTTCAACCGACACGCGTGGTTGCGCGCAAGGGTATAGAACACGCAATCGACCTGGTGCGTAGACTAAAGAATCCACGGGCGAAGCTGGTCATATCACACCCGCCGGGTGACGAGGGGAATGCCTACATGCAAATGCTCCGTGACCGTATCCAGGACGCACAGATCGATGTGCGGTTTATCTATGACCGGATAAGTCTTAAACGCGGCTACGACGAGCAGGGCAGGAAGATGTATACACTATTCGATATCTATCCGCACGCGGATATCGTCACATACCCGAGTTACTACGAAGGCTTCGGCAACGCGTTCCTCGAGGCTATCTACTTCCGTAAACCGGTCGTCGTCAATACCTATGCGGTTTATGCCAGGGATATCGAGCCGCTGGGATTCAAGACCATCGAGATGTCGAACCTCGTGACAAACGATGTTGTCGAACAAACCTGGGAACTCCTCAATAACCTTACCCTCCGCGAAGAATGGGCCGAGATTAATTATTCATTGGCCTTGAAGTATTTCTCGTTCGCCGTCGCCAGACGCAGACTAGCCACACGCCTTGCGAACCTCTTCGGTGAAGGTATCTAACCGCTGCTGTGGGTTTCCCCGCGCATTATGCCCTTTCATAATTCGCGCATCGATCCTTGGGCTTAGCGCTGGTTCTCACCGATGCCTACGCTGGATTGGAATCCGTTTTTTTCATCGCGCCGGCGTAGTCTGTTGATGGAGTAAATCATAGGATATATAATGTTATATAAAGCGCAGAATGGTATCCAAAACTTGATCCAAACGCTTGCTAATATCTTCCGCCAAGAACCGAAGTACCATGTAACCGTTTTCTTGTAAGAGCACGTCTTTACGTCGGTCGCGACGGTAGGCATCGGGATCGCCTAGGTGTTGATCTCCATCTAATTCGATGGCTACACGGCCTTTTTGCCATAACAAATCCACTTCCATTTGACCCCAACCATCAAAGGCGATAGGGAGCATACCGTTAAGCTGAAAAAGTCCCGCAGTTTCAGGTAGTGTTTCTAAACGCCGATACAGTAAGGCCTCGCTTGCGCTGCGGGCACATTCAATACCTTTTAGTGTGGGTTCGAAGGTTTGCGTTGTATTCACGAAGAGGCCGGCTAGCGTATTATCTACACCGTCGCGAACCAGCCTACGTATACTAGCCGCATAGTCGTTTTTCCATTTCGTGTCCACTGGCAGCGGCACGTCTTGCGGCCATCCCGGAATAGCGCTAGCAGGAAGAAGAATAGAATATCCTATAGCCTCGTAACTGCGACAACGCCGGTCGAACATGCGAGACAACATAGGGACATTCAGATCTGCATAGTCATACACGCGCACTTCACATTTTTGCTCATTGCGACGATGTAAGCGTCCGACATACTGGGAAATTGTCCCTTGCCAAGAAACGGGCAATGTAATGAATAAAGTGTCAAGACGCGGATCGTCAAATCCTTCACCTATATAGCGTCCAGTGGCTAATATTATTCGCGGTTTATTCTCTGGGCTGGATGCAAGAAGCTGTGGAATCTCACGCAATTTTTTGGTCCTCATACCGCCGCTGAGCAAGATAACGTGGGATACTTCTGGTTTTAATCGATTTGCAAGCAGTTCAAGGTGGTCTTTACGCTCGGTTAATACCAAAGGACAGCGTCCTTTATGTACGGCATTCAGTATATCCGAACAGATCAAATCATTACGTTTATCATCCGTAATCAGCTCCCTATAAAGGTCTTGGAATTGGATACGCTTATCCGGATCGGCGGGTTGCATAGGCACAAACGAGGTAGGACGAACGTGTACAGTATGTTTAAATGGACGCGCGGTTGCCTGGGATTTTGCATCTACGCAATACCGTATTGATCCGCACTGCATAAAAATAATCGGGTGGTGACCATCCTTTCGTGTTACCGTCGCAGACAATCCAGTGACGTATTTTGCCTTGGCTCGGCGGATGACTTGTTCGAAACTCCATGCAGAGAGATGATGGCACTCATCAGCGATGATGTAACCATAGTCCGCCACGCAATCCTTGACCACCCCTTTTCTTATCAAGCTTTGGATAATTGCGATGTCTAATATGCCGTTAGGTTTGTGACTGCCACCACCTATCCGACCGATTCCTTTCTTGGGTAAGTTTAGAAATAATGATAAACGGTCTGTCCACTGCTCTAATAACTGGCGACGATGCACCAGTACCAGCGTATTAACTCTGCGTTGAGCTATGAGCCAAGACGCAATCACAGTCTTACCGAAGGCTGTGGTTGCTGATAATACGCCGGTGTTATGGGCAAGCATAGCCTGGGCGGCCTTCTCTTGTTCAGAACTCAATGTAGCGGAAAAATGGACATCAAGCGGAACGCCTGTCAGACGTTTGTCTTTTAGAATAAGTTTGATATTCAAATCCTTAAAAAGTTTCTGTAGATTCTCCAGACATCCTCGTGGTAGGGCGACAAACTGATCCAAATCTTCAGCACAACCGACCACGCGTGGCTTATCATAAGTTGGCAGACGCATAGCTTGAGCCTTATAGAACTCCGGATTTTGAAAGGCAGCCAACCTGATCAACTGATTACGTAATCCGGGCGACAACGAGATTTTGGGAATATAGATTTGGTCACTCAACGTTATCTCAAGCTTTTTGGGCAAAGATTCATTGATCAATGGTGGTTTCTTGCCAGATGGGGGTGCCGTCCATGGTTCATTATCATCTTCAGAAAAAACCATGCGAACCCCAATAATACGTCCTCTTTTCTCAGCTATATGAACAAGGTCTTCGATGGTCTTTCGATCAATCTTGCGCACGGAAGCCAGATACGCCCATTGATCCGGGTAAGGTTGGCCGTTGATGTCGAGAAACTCTGTATTACCATGCTGTCTTGCTCGTTTCTGGAGCGGCAGTGCGATCAAATTTCCGAAACCACCTTGGGGCAGGGTATCTTGATTTGGAAAGAGACGATCGTACGAATCTAGGCCGACATCCGGTCGATTTTCCATTGTTTTTGTTAAGATCATTGCCCCCAAACGTCGGGCCGAGCCTGCAACGATAGGCTCTTCAAAAAACAACCACACATGACCACCTTGCCCGGATTGAGACCTTTCCAGAGATGCATCCAAGTTCATAACGCGACAGGTAGATAAAAACGCCAAAGCATCTTCCTGCCAATGTGTCTTATCAAAATCAACTGCCAGAAAAAGGCACGACTCATTGCGCAACATAGGATAAATACCCATCACGAAATCGCGTCCATCTTTATCGCGACCCGATAGATGCCAACGAATGACCTCATCAGTTACAGAAAGAAAACGTCGTTGGGGGCATTCAGCACACTTCACCTTCGGTTTTTCGCACACTCCACGTATCCATTCATGGGCACATGCAGGTTGGTATCCGGATTTCCCGGTACGCCGACTCTCAAACCGCCGGGGGTACACATCTTCGCGTCCCTGGAATAGCGACCGGAATAACGCGATTTTAACCTGAGGCGGGGAATGATCATTAATTCGCGTTTTCATGTATTCTGCCGGTTTACAAGTTTTTTAAACGGTATGAACACGCTTATATTACATGTGAGTAGCGTAAGCTATTTATAAATATAGCCTAACGGTTGCCAATGACGATCGTTAGGCTATTCTGAAGCTAGAACTTTCTTCTGCTTTAATGGGGGTGATGATTAAATCGCATAGCTCTATCTCGTTATTATATCTTCCTTCCTATCGCGTCTTTATGGGGATAACGACGATATTGCGATACTCCATTTTGGCGCCTTCGGACTGGAGACATATCTTTCCGGGTGTGACCCAGCAATCGGATGCTTTATTTTGGAGTAATCTGTTCACTCTGATGGCGAGGTCTTCACCGGCTAGTTCGATCTCGTAATCGTTCCATTCGCCTAAAGGTTTTTCATTTGATTGATGCATTTTAGCCGTTCGGCGTCCGCTTGTCCGTTCCGGATCAACGGTCATGGGAAACTCTCCGATGTTCCAGATATCGCCGATATTATTGCGCATGCCTTGTGCTTCGATGGAGCGCGGCCAGACTTTATCTTCGCCGGTCATTCTCAGGAGTACGCCGCCGTTTCCATTTGAGATATGCCGAACCTGCGTATGGAAAAGGAAGCTTTCATAATCCTTTTTTGTGCGGATATAACCGGACGGCCTGCCTTCATTAACCAATACACCGTCACTGACGTGCCAGATATCCTTAAGCGCGTCACTCGAGTATGTCCAACCGTCGAGGTTTTCGCCGTTGAATAGCCTTCGCGCTTCTCCGTAGTAGTCCCGCAGGCGCTTGACCTTGATATCTTTGAACTCGACCAACATTGGGGGCCCGGAATGAATCTGAAGCGCCAGGATGCCCTCCATCAGTCTGCCCTGGGGATCGTTGTCGATTAATTCCATTGTCTGGTATCCATTGAGGTAATGGATGATATGGTTCCCGCGGGCGATGATCGTGTATTCATTCCAGTCCTTGCTTTTGTAATACTGTTTATCGATCAATTCCTGCTGATCGGCGACTTTACCGACGACGTTTTTGTTGCCGTCCTTGTCGATGATCATCATGTCGCCGACATTAACCAGCCAGCCGCGGCCGCGTTCGTGATAGAGGAATCCGACTTTGCCGGGGTTATTTTCGATTTCGGCCTGGTATCCTGAGACAACCCAGTCGTCGTGCTCTTTACTCCTGTATTGCACACCGGAGTTACCGTTTCGAATCTTGAACTTCAGTTTAAGGACGAAGTTCTTAAGTTTGCCGCCGCGCCAGATGCAAAAGGTATTGTGTGGCGCCGGCGTCTCTTCCGTGGTTTCTCCTCTGATAACGCCGTCTTCGACAGACCAGAATCGCGGGTCGCCGTCCCAGCCCTCGAGTGTTTTGCCGTTGAAAATACTGACAAAACCGGCGTCGGCCGTATCGGCGCTTTGGTTTGCAAAAGCTGAACTTGCGGCAAGGCAAAAGGCCGTAACGGGTAATATAAATAACTTCAACGCATTCATTTTATTTTGTTAATCGGTTTAAGGTTATCGTGTTTGAATAGGTTTGACGCCGTCAATTATAGGCGAATTCATTTTGAAGTGAAGTATTATTTTAGTGAGGATTAGTATGACGAAGCGACTGCGTTGTTGTTCAATATCGCGCTGGAGCGGGAGAAATGGCCCGTGGGTGTGCTTTATCCGGTTCCCGGCTATGAGCCGAATTTCTGGTTGAGGAATTGCATCTGCTGGTCGATCTTGGCCTGGGCCTTTTCCATTTGGACGAAGCTGTTGATGAGCTGTTCTTTATGGCTTTGAACGAGTTTTTCCATGGACGTTATCTGGTCGTCAATGGAGCTCATCTGTTCGGAAAGCGTATCCTGTCTGGTTTCGAGCGTCCCGTCTGTTCCGGCGGTGTTCTCGAGATATGTGCTGAAGCTCGTGGCGAGTCCTGAGGTGGCGTCCGAGAAAAACTCCTGCACGTCTTCAAGATTCGTGGAGATCGCGTTATCCAGCTGTTCCTCGTCGGATAAAGTGATCTGATTGCTGTATCCGCTTGTTGTGTAGCCGAGGTCGTCGAGTTTATTTATCGTGCCGGACAGACTGGAAACTTGATCGTACGCGTAGGAGCGCAGCTCGGAGGATAGCGTGAACGCGTCACGCTCGCCGGTCAGTATCCCGGCCTCGACTTTGCCGTCGGCATCGGTCGAGCTTGCTGTATAGGTATCGATCAGGGTCTGGGTTTCGTTGTATGCGGAGACGAAGTCCTGAATGCCGGACTTGATTGACTCGTTATCGGAGTTAACGGTGATATTGAACGAGCCTTGTTGGAGGACGTTGACCGAGAGGCCGGTTATGCCGGAGCTATCGTCTGTGATGGTGTTTGAATGGCTTGTGAGGGTGCCGCCGCTGTTGACGGAGTACTGCAGGTCGTTACCGCGCTGCATTGTGCCGTCGAGCAGACCGGAAGCGGAAAGGAAATTACCTGTTACGTCGGAAAGCGCTATGCCGACATCGCCGGTGGTTTTATTTCTGAGGATGAGCTTATCGTTGACGGCGTCATAGCTGGCGGACACGCCGGCGTCCGCATTGTTTATGCGGCCGATAACGTCGTTCATTGTGTCGGAGCTTGCATCGAATGATATAGAAACGCCGTTGATCGTGAATTCGCCGTTGCCGCTGCCGCCGTCGGATACGGCGGTGCTCAGGTTGGAAGATGAAAGGGGTGCGGTTATTTTTACGCTGCCGAGCTTGGAACTGCTCGTTACCGAACCGGTGCCGTTGTTAGTGAGGCGGGTTAACTGAAGGAAATTGCTCGTGTCTGCGGCGCTGCCCAGGATAATCTCCGAAGAACTGGAAAGCGTAATCTTATCGTCGGCTGAACTGTAAGAAGCTGTAACGTCCCCGCCTGTGGCGGTGTTGATTGCGTCGAATACATCCTGGAGCGTGTCCGAGGTGGAGACGGTTATTTGCGAATTATTGATTGTGAAAGTGCCTTCGGTGACTTGATTGCTGAAGGCGGCGTCGCTCAGGACGAGTGAAGATACGTCGTCGGTCGCACTGAGCGGGGACGCGATATCGGATTGGCCGTCGATCGATGTGGCGGTGGCCAGTTGGGTGACATCAAACAGGTACGAACCCAGAAGCGCGCCGTCTGCAGCCGTTGCGGTTGCCAGGGAGGTGTCCGATACGTCGGCGGAGCGTTTGGTGAAAAATGATGACTCCTTGAGCGTGTCAGCGGAGTCTTTGAGGTTATTGAGTTTGGATATTATCTCGTCGTATGCGTCGCTTTTTTCCTGGAGCTGATTCTTTTCGACCTTGAGCCGCCGCTGCGGCACGCGCTCGACTTCGACCAATTGATCGACCAGCGACCGCCAGTCAAAGCCTGAAGCCAATCCTGATAATCCTAGTTCCATAACCGATTCATTTTAATTGTTAAAACTACCGGCGCGTATGTGTTCCGGCATTTTGCGTATCCGGTTTTTGATCACTTTTCACTCCGTAATTATCATTGCCATCGTCAGCAGGCAGGTCAAAAAAGGTTGTCCCGGACGACTTCGGCAAGTCGCCCGGGTGCCAACCATTCCGCTATACAGACTTCTAGCCTAGAAGCTGTAATGCAGACTGCGGAATAGCGTTCGCCTGCGCCAACATCGATGTGCCTGCCTGAACAAGGATATTAGCACGGGCAAATTGTGTGCTTTCTTCGGCCACATCAACGTCCTTAATGCGGCTGTTCGCTGCATCGAGGTTGTCCTTCTGGATGGACAAATGCTCCGATGTGAAGTTGAGGCGCGATATATTCGTGCCGACTGTTGAGCGATCCGACGCAAGGTTCTCTATTGCCGTCTGGATCGAGCCCAAGGCGGTCGCTGCGTTCGATGACGAGCTCACGCTGAGACCGCTGAGTTGATTGTAGACATCGGTCGATAGATCAACGCCTGCCATCGAAAACGTGTTGGCGTCGCTGTCGATAGTAACGCCGAGCGTTGACGACGAGAACAGCGAAACGCCGTTGAAGTCTTTCGTCGTTACATCGCTTACGTACGAGGCCAACGACTCGAACTCCTCATTGTAAAGGGCGAGGTCGTTACTGTTCTTTGTCACGTCCTGCGCCAATGTGGCAAGCTCACTCATACGATTCAACACGGAATCGACTTTTTGGAGGAAGCCGTCCTGCGTTTGGCTGAATGAGATTGCGTTGCCGATATTGTTCCTGGCCGCCGCAATCCGGTTTGACTCGGCGTCGAACTTCATCGACACTGCCAAGCCCGCCGCATCGTCATCCGGTGAAGTGATCTTCGAACCGGTTGACAGTCTCTCCAGAGACTTGGACAACATTTGCGTTGATTCAGAAAGCAGACGTGCTCCTGTTTGGGCCGATATATTTGTATTAATAACCATATTGACTCCTTCCATTGAGTCGCCCTAAAAAGGGCATTCTTACAACGGCATCCTGCCGTTTGGAGAAACTTTCTTTGCGGGCTTTCTCCTTACTCCCTGTTGGACATTTCAGGCTGCCAACCGCCTTTGTTCCGACATATTAACTATCGGCATGATATTAAAAAACTTGAGCGGGCTTTTTCGTTTAAGCGCAAAATTGAATCCCGGGGCAGAGTCGCCGTTTCCGTCGGCGGCAATACCTCTATTGTGAAGCGCACCAAAGCGGGTAAGCTGACCGCTTGTGGTAGATTGCTGAAAAAGCTAATACACAGCGACATTTATCAAAATAAACTTTTCCTGTGGTTAAGCTGTTGAGGTGTTGAGGTGTTAAGGTGTTAAGGTGTTGAAATGGCGCTTTGACTGAGGACAGCGTCCTTCTTGTTTCGGTCATTTCTAATTTTGGTGATTCGAATTTGTTTCGTGCTTCGATATTTGTGCTTCGGATTTATTATTCCCGTACACGTTCGCGTTCGCGTACTCGTTCACGTTCGCGTACTCGTTCACGATTCCGATTATTCGTAGTCGATGATACCATACGAAAACGTGTATGAGAACGAGAACGAGAACGGGAGGGGATGCGGAGCGCGGCTGTGTCCGAAGGATCAGCCGCAGCGGCTTCGAATGCCACGGATTTTATTCGATTACTAAACGTCTGCGCCTTCCAGAATGAGGAAATATTACGTCCCTAAAGGGACTTAATGGATTTGTGTGGCGGGTGTGGCTATAAATATTTTGCCCCTGACGGGGCAAATCTCCTCCCGGATTTTAAGCTGTTGAGCTGAGCCCATAATCCTAAAAGAATCCCGTTAGGGATGAAATGTCTATAGCAAGAGTGCCCAACAAAAAGCGTAAGTCCCGTAGGGACGAAATATTATGTCATAATTTTTCGTGCTCGTTGCGGATTTTGCGAGGGGTAATGCGCCTCTCGCCAAGAACT
>JAIPKD010000048.1 GCA_021733835.1 Verrucomicrobiota bacterium | reverse complement strand
GAAAGGAGAGGCGCAATGTCGGATTATGCGGTAAGGAATTATCAGGATTACGGGGTAAGGATTATGGATTAATGGGGTCTCCTCCCAGGAGGGGAGCTAAGTATGGTTACCTACCCCTTTCATCCCCTCCGGTGGAGGGGATCATTGTATAGTTCCCCTCCTTGGAGGGGTAGGGGTGGGTTTTTCCTCCGCGCAAGAGAAACCTCAACACCTCAACACCTCAACAGCTTAACAGCTCACCCAAACCCTGATTTTGAAATCAATTTCGATTTAACTTGATGTGGTCTATTTATTGCGGCTAAATGGAGGCGTCAGGGCCCGCGGAGTGTGGGCTTACGAATCCCGCCAGGGCAGGAATGCAGCAACGGTAGTTTGTCCCGCATTTGCCGCGGTCACCCTGACATAAAGTGAGCGTTTTTTATGGTCTTTTCTCTTTTTTTTCATCACATTCAATAAGCGTTATCGAGTAGCGCAATTGGTTGGTGAATCTATTTCGCCCGATCGCCATGTCTTACCAGGTCATAGCACGAAAATACAGGCCGCAACGGTTTTTCGACGTTGTGGGACAGGAGCATGTGACGCAGACGCTTGTCAATTCGATCAAGCAGAACCGGATCGCGCACGCATATCTATTCGTCGGCCCCAGAGGTACGGGGAAGACCACGATCGCTAGAATCTTCGCAAAGTGCCTGAATTGCTCGAACGGGCCTACAGTCGATTTTTCCGATGACGATCCCAAGTGCCGCGAAATAAGCGAGAACAATTCGTTGGACGTACTTGAAATAGACGGCGCCAGCAACAGGGGTATCGAGGAAATCCGCGAATTACGCGAGACGATCAAGTACACACCCGCGAACAGTCGCTTCAAGATATTCATTATCGACGAAGTACACATGCTCACGAAGGAGGCGTTCAATGCGCTGTTGAAAACGCTTGAAGAACCGCCGGCGCACGCCAAATTCATGTTCGCCACCACGGAGCCCGAAAAGGTACTGCCCACGATACTGTCGCGGTGTCAAAGGTTCGATCTGCGGCGTATCCCCGTACCGCTTATCGTATCGCATCTGGATCAAATCACACGCAAAGAAAACGTGGAAATCGAGGAAGCCGCGCTTTTGGCTATTGCGCGCGGCGCTGACGGATGCATGCGCGACGCCGAGTCCGCGCTGGATCAGCTTATCAGTTTCTGCACCGGTAAGATACTCGAGTCCGATGTACTGACGATGTTCGGCCTGGCAGCCAGGGGGCAAATCCTCGATATCGCCACATCGATTTTACAGGGAAACGTTACTTCCGCTCTTCAACTCCTGCATAGCCTGTCACAGAGCGGAAAGGACTTGGGACGGTTGCTGTCCGACTTGCAACGGTATTTCAGGAATCTCCTGATTTATCAGGTATCGGATAAGAACCGAGACCTCCTCGACCTCACCGAAACGGAGATGACTTCGCTGGCCCGGAATTCCGGCGTCGCCGGCGACCAAGGATTGATGCGTATTCTCGAGGTTTTTTCAGAGACTGAAATCCGGATGGGCGGCGTAACCTCCAGAAAAATACTCATGGAAATCACCTTCCTCAAGGCCGCCCAGGCGCGGCATTCGATGAGCCTGGACGCCGTCCTGGGAAAACTCAAACAACTGAAGCAAGGGACTCAGAACACCGCTACCGTTGCGCCACCGGATTCATCGTCCGACGCCGCAAAACCGGCCAACGCCCGGGAACAACGGCCGCAGGCAACCACGGATACATCGCCTAAACCCGCGTCCGTACCCGAGCCGGCGGCATCCAACCAAGCGAACGCAGACTCCAAACCGTCACAGCCCGCGGATGCCACCGGCACCCCGCCGCGCTTGGAGGATGATTTGGCCGGCGCTTGGAACCACTTGTTACAGGCTATCAAGGTATCCAATTTCATGATCCATAACTCGCTAGTGTTCACATACCCCAAGTCATACACGGGTAAAACACTCACAATCGCCCTCCCGAAGGCGCACGAAAACCAGATACACATTATCAACTCGAAGGACGCCAAGCAGGTTATCAAGGACAAGCTCCAGGAACTCGGACTGGGCAAGCCGAATCTCAAATTTGTAGTATCCGAGGATAAACCGGCAGCCTCCGAACCCACGCCCACACAGGCACCCGCGCCGGCGGAAAACACGTCCGCGCCCTCAAGCCCAAGCCCTCCGGAGACGGATACAAAACCGCCGCAACACGAGCCGACGTCGTCCTCATCCGGCACCGCACAAACCCCACCCGTTCCCAATGCCAAAGAGGATTTCAAGAACGATCCGCTAATCAAACAAGCCCTCGAGATATTTAAAGGCCATATCGTAAACGCGCATAAAGGTAATGACACCGGCGCGTAATCGGTTATCTTAATATTGTGTCCTTGCAGACATCCGACGGCGGGGACCAATTGAATTTGTTAATATGCAATATAAAAAAGGCTTATGTCGAGTATAGGAAAACTGTTAAAGCAAGCTACGCGAATCCAACAACAGATGGAGGAGGTCAAGTCACAACTGGCCGAACAAACAGTTGATGCCTCCAGCGGCGGCGGGGCGGTAAAGGTAGTCGCGCAATGCGATGGATTGATCAAGTCCATCAAGATAGACCCGCAGGCCGTGGATCCCAACGACGTGTCAATGCTCGAGGATTTGGTGATGTCCGCGGCAAATCAAGCCCTGGCCCAGGCACAGGAAATCTCGCAAGCCGAGATGTCAAAGGTGACCTCCGGCTTGAATATACCGGGTCTGACATAGGTTTACGAAGGGACGATTTACTTAAATTTGAACGCCTCCCGCGATTACCTTTATGAACACGTTGCCGGAACCGGTACGTAATTTGATTATCGAATTGGGTAAGCTCCCCGGCATAGGCCCGCGTTCAGCGGAGCGCTTGGCGCTGCATATTGTTCAAACAGACGCCGCAAACGCAGAGGCCTTGGCAAAAGCCGTAACCGCCGCGCGCGAACGGATTCAGACATGCAAGGAATGCGGCGCATTGACTGAGAACCAGCCATGCGAGATTTGCCGGAGTCCACGCAGGGATCGCTCGATAATATGCGTTGTTGAAAGAGCGGTCGATATACTCAGCATAGAGAAATCGTCCGCGTTCTCCGGCGTGTACCACGTGCTCGGCGGGAAAATATCGCCCCTGAGCGGCATCGGCCCCGAGGACCTCAAAATCAGCGAACTGGATCGGCGCATCGCCGCGGGCGATCATGTCAAGGAGCTTATCCTCGCGCTGGGCACCGATGTGGAAGGCGAGGCAACGGGCTTTTTCCTCGCGAAACGCTATACCGCCAAGGGCGTAGCGGTCACACGCCTGGCATACGGCTTACCCGTGGGCGGCGCGCTCGAATTCGCCGATCAACTCACCCTAAGCCGCGCGATCGAAGGCCGCAGACAAGTTGAATGAGTTTATAAGACATTTGTTCGAACGGAAACGAAATCAATCCACCATGAATAATTCAAGGCCCGCAGCAGTGATATTCGATCTTGGAAAGGTACTGCTCGATTTCGACTACGAGATCGCCGTTCGCCGGATCCTCGACAAAAGCAGCGTCGCGCCGGAGAGTATCCTCTTCCAAATTCAGCACTCACCTATACTCCGTGATTACGAGTCCGGCGCACTGACCACACACGAGTTCTACAAGCAGATAAGCCGTGAAACGGGGTTTACCGGCACCGAGGCCGAGTTCTCGGATATGTTCAGCGACATCTTCTCGCCTATCGAGTCCATGATCAATATTCAGGCAGAATTACGTCGCAGGGGTGTACCCACTTATATCCTTTCGAACACGAACGAACTCGCCATCAACCACATACTAGCCAGGTTCCCGTTCATGAAAAACTTCAACGGCTATGTCTACTCTTACGAACACGGTTCGTCAAAACCAGAACAAAAACTCTATGAAGTGATCGAACAGACCACCGGGTATTCGGGCCCACACCTGCTTTATATAGACGATAATCCGGACAATGTCGGCGCCGCGCTGAACAGGAACTGGCGCGCGCTGGTTCACCGTTGCCCCGACGAAACGGAACAGTTTATAAGGGCACACGGGCTTCTGGTTGATAAGTTTTAAGTTTTAAGTGGTCGAAGATTGATTACGCGCGATATTGTACGGATGATTGCAATCTATTCCTAGCGGCCGCCTAAGTAAACCCTATGTAATAGCAGACGGCGGTGTTTCAGCGCGGCATGTCCCGTATGCGAACTCGCGCGCCCTCGCGTCGGCGCGGATAATTTCGTCCATAGGCGGATTTACGATTACTTCATGGTTTTCCATCGTCTTTTGTACGACCTCCGGTATCTGGTCGAATCTGATCGCCCGGCTACAGAACTGGTCTACGGCAATCTCGTTGGCGGCATTAAAGACGGCCGGCATCGTACCGCCGGCGCGTCCGGCCGTCCGCGCCAGTTCAATGGCGGGGAACCGGCCGGCATCGGGTTCCTCGAATTCAAGCGTACCCAGTTTAAACAGGTTAGTCGTCACACGCTCGCTTTGAAAGCGTATGGGATAAGTCAGCGCATATTGAATCGGAAGACACATGTCCGGCGTCGAAAGCTGCGCCAGGAAGGAGCCGTCGATAAACTCGACAAACGAATGCACAATGCTCTGCGGATGAATGACCACGCCGACTTTCTCGATATCGACATCGAACAGCCAGCGTGCCTCGATCATTTCCAATCCCTTGTTGAACATCGTCGCGGAGTCAATTGTGATCTTCCTGCCCATCCTCCACGACGGATGTTTTAATGCGCGTTCGACGGTTATTTCGCGGAATTGATTCTTCGGCGTGTTCCTGAACGGTCCACCCGAGGCCGTAAGCCAAATACGCCGGATATGCTCGGTCTTTTCACCTCTCAAACATTGGAAAACCGCCGAGTGCTCGCTGTCCACGGTAAGAACCTTTACGCCGTGCCTGCGGGCTTCGCTCATGATGATATGCCCGGCCATAACCAGAATCTCCTTGGACGCCACCGCGATATCCTTGCCGGCCCTTATGGCCGCCAGTGCGGGGAGGAGTCCCGCCGTACCCACTATGGCGAGCAGCACGAGATCGGCCTCGGGCAATGTAGCCAGCCTGATCAATCCCTCGGCACCCGAAAAGACCCGCACCGGCGCGGGCACATGCTCCTCGAGATACGCGCTTTTCGAGACGTTGTTAATGCAAATCGCGTCCGGCCGCAATTCACGCGCCTGGCGGCCGAGCGCATCGGCATTCTCGCCTGCGGCCAAGCCGATAAGCCGTATGTGATCGGGCAAATCACCCGCCACTTTGATTGCGCTTGTACCGATCGAACCGGTACTACCCAGGAGCACGACGTTTTTCATCTGATCATCCAAGCAAGTATTAATTCAATCTAACCGGTTAAAATATACCGCAGATAAAGATACATCAGCGGCGCATTGAAAAGCAGACTGTCCAATAGGTCAAGTATTCCTCCTATCTCGGGGAAAAGCCGCCCTGAATCTTTTACGCCGGCCTCGCGTTTGAATAGCGATTCGATCAAGTCGCCCAGCACGGCGGCGGCGCTCAGGAGGATACCGAGGATTATCGAGTGCGTTAAATTCATTCCCGCCAGGCGCCCGTCCACGAGCCAAGCAAAAACCACACTGGAAACCGTTCCGAACAACATCGCACCGCCGAAGCCCTCCCAGGTCTTACTGGGGCTCACTCGTGGAATCATCTTATGCCTCCCGAAGAGCGTGCCGATCACTTGTGCGCCCGAATCGCTGAGCTTAGTCACCAGAATAAAATAGAACACGTAATAAACGCCCTCGACCTCGGGAAAGAAATTGATTTTTTGTATGAAATTAAGGAGCCACGCCACGTACATCAACCCAAACAAGGTAGTCGAAATAGCGAGTAATCCGTCCGGGTTACTGCGCGACAGGAATTGCCGCACGCAGAGACCCAGTACGAATACTATCAGGAAACTGCACTCGAAATCATTGGCCAATGCCGGCTGTGGAATCCCATCGCTTTTCTGATGCAGATAAAGAAAAGTGCCGGAGATAAGAAGTATACCACCCGCTATCCCCAACGCCTTGAAGCAGACCAATCCACGGCGCCGTACAAGGTCATAGAACTCCCACAATCCCGCGCCGGTGAGAAGCACCATTATTATAAAGAATACCGAGTCCGACAACAGCGCGTTACCTGAGAATAATCCGCCTACGACTAACGCCCATAAGACCACCGACACCACGAGCCGGCGCAGGAATACAGCCGATTTAGGCTTGGCACCATCCTTCTGGTTGCTATCGCTGGGCATGAGATTCTATATTTTCTTCTTTTGCGTAATTTTAGCGTTTATCGAGACGGATACATACATTTTCCACCCCGGCGGCGTTAACTCAGGCCGAACCGTCCATGATCAAACCGCGCCGAACCGCCGGTGACGTCCGGCGAACTCCTCCAACGCCGCAAGGAACTGCGGCTTCCTGAAGTCCGGCCATAAGGTCGGTGTCACAACGAACTCGGCGTACGAAACCTGCCAAAGCAGGAAATTACTCAATCGCATTTCGCCGCTGGTTCTAATGACCAAATCCGGGTCCGGCCAGTTTCTGGTGTACAAATGCTGACCGAAGACCTGTTCGTCTATTTCCGCCGGATCGAGTATACCGCGCTTCACCTTATCGGCGACGCTGCGTACGGCATCGACTATCTCCGTGCGCCCGCCGTAACTCAAGGCCAGGATAAGGGTAAGCCCGTTATTTTTCTCGAGGGCCGCCTTCGTTGCGGCCAGTTGTTTCTGGGCGGACTCGGGCAATCGATACAGCTGACCAATCGCCTCGAGCTTGACGTTATTACGGTTTAGCTCGGGTATCTCGGTCTTGAGGTACCGCGCCAGGTATTTCATGAGCGTCTCAACCTCGTCCCTCGGCCTGGACCAGTTCTCGACGGAAAAGGCGTAAAGGGTCATATACTTGATCCCCAACTCACCGGCGGCACGGACTACGGCACGAACCGATTCCACGCCGCGCCTGTGGCCGGCTACTCTGGGCAGATTCCGCTCCTTCGCCCAACGCCCGTTGCCGTCCATTACTATCGCCACATGCGTCGGCAGCAATTCCTTCGCTTCACCACTCAGATGGGGGGACTGACCTTTCATAACACTCGTCAAATACCCTTAAACACCCGAATACCGGCTTTAACATATTGTATCCGCCGAATACTCACCGCCACAAGACACAACAGACTATTCGGCGGGGAAAGTCTGATCACGGCCCGGGCCGACCGAGATCAACCCCAGCGCGGCGCCCGTTTTTTCGGCGATGAACCCAAGGTAATCACGCGTGGCCTGCGGGAGCTCGCTCCAGCATCTCGCCTCGCCCACGGATGTCATCCAGCCGGGCACTTCCTCGTAAATCGGTTGGCATCTACCAAGAAGATCGATGTCGTTCGGCATATAATCGTATCTCTTACCGTCGACCTGATAGGCAACACAAACCTTAATCCGCTCGACGGTATCAAGGCCGTCGAGATTCGTCACCGCCAGGTCGTCAATACCGTTAACCATCACCGCCTGTTTCACCACAACGGCGTCGAACCAGCCGCAACGCCGCGGCCTTCCCGTGGTCGCGCCGAACTCGCGTCCCATGTCATGAAGTAAATCGGCTATCTCCCGGTTCTCGCTGGGCAACGGGCCTTCTCCGACGCGAGTCGTATACGCCTTTATCACGCCAATGACACGTTCGATCCTGTGCGGCGGCACACCCGAGCCGGTGCATGCGCCGCCCGCCGTGGTGTTTGAGGAAGTGACAAAAGGATACGTCCCATGATCCAAGTCCAGAAAAGTCCCTTGCGCACCCTCGAAAAGGACGCTCTTTCCGCTCTTGATGGCCTCATGCAAACGTACAACCGTGTTCTCAACAAACGGCGTCAATTCTTCGCCCGCCGATAGGTATTGCTCACATATCTCGTCGAAGGACAGCGGCTCAGCGCCCAGGGTCTGAAGGAATTCATTGTTTTCCTCTATCCTTTCCGCCAACAGCCTCCTGAATCGATCCGGATTAACCAAATCAATCACACGCACCCCTGTCCTGGCCGCCTTGTCACCATACGCAGGGCCGATACCACGCTTTGTCGTGCCGATCTTGTTCTTCGCCTTCTTTAGCTCACGCTGCTCGTCGAGAAGTCGATGATACGGAAATACCAGATGCGCCGTCTCGCTGAGGATCAAGTTTTCGCCGATCTCGACACCCAACTTTCGAAGGCCGTCGATTTCATCGACCAGACTCACGGGATCAACTACGACACCGTTGCCGATTACACAAAGTTTCTCCGGCCGTAATATGCCTGAAGGCACTAGATGCAACACATATTTTTTCTCACCAACGTGAACGGTATGCCCCGCATTGTTGCCACCTTGCGTTCTGACGACTATATCGGATTTCTCCGTTAAGACATCGATTATCTTGCCTTTGCCTTCATCGCCCCATTGGGCGCCCACCAGGATCGTATTTGCCATAATATCACTGTTACGTTGAATATCCGCACTAAAAAACCCCGATACTACTCGTCGGGGCGGCAACTCGATTTGCCAAAGGATTCTTATTTATTTACGGAAAGGTGTCAACCCTCGTATCCCACCCCCGTCCTCGTCGGGCGCATCTGCAAGTTGTTGCAAAATCATCAGTTCCATAAGAACTTTTCGTGCTCGTTGCGGATTTTGCGAGGGGTAATGCGCCTCTCGCCAAAAACTCGAAGGACGCAGATTAAGCTGTTGAGCTGTTGAGTTGTTTGAGATCGGATGTCGTACTCGTTCACGATTCCGATTATTCACAGTCGATGACCCTATACAAAAAACGTGTACGGGAACGAGAGTGGATGCGGAGCGCGGCTGTGTCCGAAGGATCAGCCGCAGCGGCTCCGAATGCCAGGATTTTTTCGATTGCCGAGGGCAACGGCTTTTCGAGAGTGCAGCGACTGGCTTTCAGCACAGTCGCGCTCCGAAGGTTGATCATGCCCAATATTTTACGGATTATCGCAATTTACCACTAGTGGAGTATGAAAAGGAGAAGACTATGCCATACGTAACGAGTATTGAACGGTTGGGCAGAAAAGAAGGCTTGCAGGAAGGCCGGAAGTCAGGCCTGCTGGAAGCTTTACGCGCTGCAATAGTAGAAGCGCTTGAGGCGCGGTTTGATGCTGTACCCGGCGAGCTGAAGGCGAAGGTGGATGCCATCGCCGATGAGCAGGAACTGCGGCGCCTCCATCGCAAAGCAGTGTTGTCGTCAATCGAGGAGTTCGGGCAGGAGATGAAATAACAGCTCAACAGTTTCATCATTTGTCTATAAGAACGGCATTCCAGTATCTCAGCTAAAACTCAACGCTCCTGGATTCGCCGGGCTCGGCCTCGGATGCGTCCTTGACAATAGCCGTTACACACGCCTCGGGATTCAGGTATTCGACGGCGGCTTGCTTGATATCTTCGACCGACACCTCTTCGTACAGGGCGTCCTCGCTATCGATATTTTTATAACCTAGTCCGTATAACTCATCCAGTGCGGTTGCCATTGCCAGCATTCCAAGGTCCTGCCTGCCGATCTTCTTTTGTCCGATCAACTTCGCCTTGGCCCTTTCAAGCTCGCTCTCCGAGATACCCTCCGAGCGTAACTGCTCGACCTCTTTGAAAAACTCCTCTTTGACACGCTCAGCCTTCTCCGGCATCGTCCCGGCATAGAATGCGAAATACCCCGGCGCCAGGCCCAGCATGTTCCGCGCGCCCACGAAGTAGGCCAGGCCCAGGTCTTCGCGAATCCTGGTGAACACGCGCGAACCGATATCGCTGCAAGACTCCTGGATCAAGTCCAACGCAAACCGGTCTTTATCATCGACGGCAACACCGGGGAATCCGACCACGACCACCGCTTGTTTCTTATCCACCGTTTCGACGACGGTTCTAGGCTCTTCGATGACGGGGCGTTTCGGCAACTCTTTGAGTACGTGCGCGCCTTGTTCCCATTTTCCGAATGCGCGTTCAATCTTGGACTTCACATCGGCTACATCGATGTTACCGTAAACGGCCAACACGCAATTATTCGGTAAGGCAAGCCTCTTGTACTGGGTCTTGGCATCATTAATATCGAGGGCGGCCACGCTTTCCTCCGTGCCGAGCGCATCGAGTCCGTAGCTCGAATCACCGTAAATAGCGCGACGCGCCTGCTTGATCGCTGAAACGAGGACTTGATCCTTCTGCGCCTTGATAGCCGCCAACTGCATTCCGCGTTCCAGCTCGAACTCGTTGGATGGCCAGGCCGGATTCAGCGCCACATCGGCCAGCAACTCGAGTCCCAGATCGAGATCAGTCTTCATTACCTCGGCGTTCACACCGAAACTGTTGTTTCCGGAGTAGGTATCTATGCTGCCGCCGACCGATTCGATCTCACCGGCTATCTGTTCAGCACTACGCGTTTCAGTGCCTTTGACCAGCATCTTGGACATCAGTTGGGTAACGCCGTTATTCGTCACCGACTCGGCGAGTACGCCGCCCTTGAAGACCATCCTGAACTCGACGAACGGCAGGCGCTTATCTTCTTTAAACAGGAGAGTCATGCCGTTGGACAAGGTATGCTTTTCTATGGGCAAGTCCGAAAAAACCTCGGACTCCTCGACCTGCGTCGGCGAGGTGCCTTCGGGCATAAGCGAATACAAGGTGCGGTTCCTGCGCGAAAGATATTCTTCGGCTACGCGCGCCAAGTCCGCCGTAGTGAGTTTATTGACTGTATCGAGATAGCGCATTGAAAAATTGAGGTCGCGTGCGGCCATCCAGTTCGAGCCCAAGTCCTGGGCCTGGCCCTGCATCGTTTTTTTCGACGACCACGTATCGGCCAGAAGCTGTTTCCGCGCCTTCTCGAGCTCGTCGTCGGTTAATTCTCCGCGCTTGACGCGTTCTACCTCGGCGAGTATAGCGCCCCTTGCCGCCTCGAACTTATCCGCGTCACAGACCGCGCTTATGCCGAACAATCCGGTATTCCCCGGGCTATAAACCCAGGCGGAAACGGCATGCGCCAGGCCGGTTTCACGCACACCCCTGAACAGGCGCGAGCTGCGTCCATCGCCTAGTAACGTGGACAACACATCAAGGGCCGGCGTGTCCGGATGCCGTATGTCCGGCACGTGCCATCCAAAATGGAAGTGCGCCATTTCTATCGGCGCCTCTTCGATGAGCAGGCGCTGCGCCATCTGCTGCGGTTCTTCGTGCATACTTTGCGGCGGGAGCGGTTGCATCGGTGTCGATTCAAAAGCCTCGCGAATCTGCGCCTCAACCTTCGATGCGTCCACATCGCCGGCTATAACGAAGAAGATATTATTCGGCACATAATGTTTTTTATAATAAGCCATTATATCGTCGGGCTCGAGCTTGTTGAAAACGTCCGGATACCCGATCACCGTGTACCGATAAAGGCTTTTTGTATATGCCGTTTCAAAAAGTCGCCGCGAAGAACGTCGCCCCGGATCATCCTGGTTCATATCCATTTCCCTAAGGATAACCTGCTGCTCCTTTTTCAATTCCTCGGGCGGCAGCGTCGCATTTTTCATGATGTCACAGAGGATGTCCACCGCCGTTGTGGCGCCCGTATTCGGCACGTTTATCCAGTATACCGTGCGGTCAAACGACGTATAAGCGTTGATATAACCGCCCGCCTCCTGGATTTGCCGGTCGATCACGCCGGGCCCACGGTTTTCCGTACCTTTGAAAAGCATGTGTTCGAGGACATGTGACAGCCCCGCGCCTAGCCACTCACCCTCATTGATGCTCCCGCTCTTGCACCACGCTTGAGCGGATACTACGGGCGCGCTGTGGTCTTCGCGGATAATAATCGTCAAACCATTATCAAGGGTAACAAGCTTCACACCCGCGGGTATCGCGGGTATCTCCGTTTCCGTCTCGTTTGCAATTGTATTCTCGGAATTCAACATAATGATCAAAAAAAGAACGAACAACCAACTCACGTGGAATTTATATCTTGATTTCATTGTAGGCGGCCTTTGTTATTTAGTGTTCGAACGCCTTTCCCTTTTTGACTTGGGAAGGAATGGTTTCTTGAATGTCTCGTAGAAATCATACCCATCCTCGAAATCGCGCGGGCTATCATCGTCGGTCTTGCTCAGCAGCTTGGAATCGACCAGATTAAACACAATATCCCCTACGTCCTCGGTCTTGTGTATTCCCCATTCTTCGAGGACGAAGAAGGCCATCGGGCCGAATTCATCCAACGCAAATTCCCTTACGCCCTCGAGCAGTTCTCTGCCGGATACATGCCTGATGACGCGCTTGCCGCCTTTATGTTCCTCGAGGATTTTTTGCTGTGTGAACTCGAGGGCCTGACGCACAAAAAGATAAGCACCTCTCGCATAACGCGGATCGCTCTTAACCACCAACTCCAGCGTGTCTTCAAAGTCCGGTTCTTGCATTATTCACAAAGTTATTCTTCTATTGCCACCGTCTCTTGCGAGGCCGGACGGTTTGTATCGCGGCATGACTTAGCCGTCCAGCCGCACATCAACAGGAATATCACGAAGACCAATACCCTGCGTTCCTGCCTGGTTATACGCAACATGTATAAATATTAACATAATTACTTTGACACCGCAATATTAACCACTTTGTTGGGGACAATAATTACTTTCTTAATCTCCTTGCCGTCGATAAACGAACGCACTCTTTCACTTTCCAGCGCCGCCTTCTCGATGCTCTCCTTATCCGCGTCCACCTGCACGGTGATCTTATCACGGAGCTTCCCGTTGACTTGCACGGGTAATTCTACGATAGATTCAACCATGTATTTTTCATCCCACTCCGGCCAGGGCTGGTATGCCACGGTCTCACAATGTTCCAGCGCATTCTCGCCTGTCGAGGCGCTCAGCTTCTGATACAATTCCTCGGCGATATGCGGCGAAAACGGATTCAATAACTTGAGGAACTCCGCCAGTACACCGGCCGGCTTGACCTCCCAGCTCATCGCTTCATTGACGAATACCATCAGCGCGGATATGGCGGTGTTGAAACGAAGGGCTTCAATATCCTCGGTTACCTTTTTAATACACGAATGCAGCGCCTTCAACTGCGGTTCCCCGGCCTCGACATCCCTTATATCCTTATTCAGTCGAACATGCTCCAGTACCGCAGTGCCGGCGTTTTCCGCCGACGTCAAGCCCTGATCCAGTGTGCGTTGGCTTGCCGGGTCTATAAACAACCGCCAGACACGGCCCAGGAATCTATACACACCCTCGACGCCCTTGGTGCTCCATGGCTTCACCATGTCCAACGGGCCCATAAACATCTCGTAAAGCCTGAACGCATCCGCACCGTACTCGGCGAGTACGTCGTCCGGATTGATCACGTTCCCGCGGGACTTGGACATCTTCTGTCCATCCTCACCCAGAATAAGCCCCTGATTCACCAGCCTCTGAAACGGTTCCGGCGTCGATACATATCCCAGGTCATAAAGCACTTTATGCCAGAACCTCGCGTATAAAAGATGTAACACCGCATGCTCGGTTCCGCCGACGTAAAGGTCTACCCCCGCCTTCTCGTCACCGGTCGGCGTCTTACCGGCGCCGCCGGTCGCGTCCGGCGACAAATTCCGCATCCAATAGCGTTCAAGCTCATTCGAGCAAAATTCGTCATCGTTCCGCGGATCGATATATCGCAAGTAGTACCAACAACTACCGGCCCATTGCGGCATTGTATTCGTCTCGCGCCTCGAGCCGTCGGGCATGTTCACCCAATCAACCGCTCGCGCCAAGGGCGGTTCACCCTCCTCGGTAGGCTTGAAATCAGGCAGGGCCGGCGGCACCAAGGGCAGCTCGGACTCGGAGAGCGGATAATGCGCGCCGTCTTTCCAGACGATCGGGAACGGCTCGCCCCAATACCGCTGTCTGCTGAACAGCCAGTCGCGAAGCTTATATTGCACCGTCTTCCGTCCGAGCCCGCGTTCTTCCAACCATTTGGTTATCTTCGCCTGCGCCTGCGGCGTCGGTAAACCATCCAAAAACCCGGAATTAACATTCACACCGTCACCGGTGAATCCTGTCGAATCCTCATCCCCGGGCGCCTGTACGACGACGCGTACCGGCAGTCCGAACTCGGTCGCAAATTCCAAGTCCCGCGTGTCATGCGCCGGCACCGCCATGATCGCGCCCGTACCGTAAGAGGCGAGGACATAGTCCGCTATCCAGATCGGCACCCGCTCGTCATTGACCGGATTCACAGCGTAAGCGCCGGTGAACACGCCCGTCTTTTCCCTGGTCAATTCCGTACGTTCCAGATCGCTCCTTGCGGCGGCGTATTGCCTATACGCCTCGACCGCCGAGCGTGGCGTCTTTGTCGCCGATTCTTCTTTCCCCTTCCAATTCTCCGGCGTACCTTCGGGCCACGCGTCCGGGATCAATTCATCCACAAGCCGATGCTCCGGGGCCAACACCATATATGTCGCGCCGAAGAGCGTATCCGGGCGCGTAGTGAAAACGGAAATATCCCGCGGCGTTTCCGGGTTCCCGGGAGAAAACCCGGGTATCTCGAACCGCGCCTCGGCGCCCTCGGAGCGGCCTATCCAGTTCCGTTGCATCTCTTTCAACGACGGCGTCCAATCCAGTAATTCCAAGTCGTTTAACAGCCGCTCGGCATATGCGGTTATCCGAAGCATCCATTGTCGCATCGGCTTGCGAATAACCGGGAATCCGCCTACCTCGCTCTTACCGTTCACTACCTCCTCGTTGGCGAGGACGGTTCCAAGGTCCGGACACCAATTAACCGGCGCCTCGGACACATACGCCAGTCTCTTCGAGTCTCTGTACAGGCGCCTCTGCTCTTCAGTGCCTATATCCGGCGGATACTCAAGTGTGTCGATTGGCTCCGCCTTGTTCGTCTCGGGATTGAACCACGAATTGTATAGCTTCAAAAATATCCATTGCGTCCATTTATAATAGCCCGGATCGGTCGTATCCACTTCCCGGCTCCAATCATAACTGAAACCCAGCGCGCGAATCTGACGTTTAAAGTTATTGATATTCTCCTTTGTCGCCTCCCTCGGATGTCTGCCGGTCTTGATGGCAAATTGTTCGGCAGGCAATCCGAACGCATCCCATCCGATCGGATGCAACACATTGAATCCCCGCGCGCGCTTGTATCGGCTCAATATATCCGTCGCCGTATACCCCTCCGGATGCCCCACATGCAATCCCGCTCCGGACGGATACGGGAACATGTCCAAGATATATAACTTCGGCGGTAGCTGTTTATGACGCAGACCAAAACAATGGGTCTCCGGTACTTTCTCACCGGGGTTCCACGCCCGAAAAACCTCGCGTCGCTCCCAGAAATCCTGCCATTTCTTCTCGATTATGTTAAAAGGATACTGTCTTCGCGTATTCGACATACATTGCAATTCTGTATCAATAACCGGCTCAGGGCAATGTTCATTTTTCCGCGCACCGCCTATATCCTAATGTTTTATGGATTACGCGTTCCCCGCACACATTAACCATTAACCATTCATCATTCATCATTCATCATTCCCGTTCCCGTTCACATAAATGACACTACTTGCCTTGACTTGACTACCGCAGTCGGGTAGTTTCGATTTCATGATTCGTTGGTCATTGCGATTGGCCCTATTCATGTTCGTGGCTCTCGCGGTTACGCAACCGTGCCGGTGCCCGGCGCCGTTGACCTATCGCGCAGGCGAAGGCTGGACGTATGAGCCGGTCGGCGGCGCCGACTGGACGCGCGATCGCGCGGACGCACAACTAGAGGTCGCCCAACAAGCATTCGAAAACGAGGATTTCCGGCTGGCCGCCAAGGCGGCAAAGCGGATCGTCGAAAGATGGCCGTATTCGGACTTCGCCCCGGACGCCCAGTTTTTACTGGCGCGCTGTTACGAAAACCGCGACCGCGATGAACGCGCGTTCAAGGAATACCAGAAACTCATCAAGAATTATCCCAATAACGAGAGATTCGAGCAAGCACTGAAAGCGCAATTCGAGATCGCCAACCGCTTCCTCAACGGACAATGGTTCAAGGTCTGGGGACTCGTCCCGCTGTACCCATCGATGAAAAAAACCGCCGATATGTACAAGCAAATCATTGAAAACGGCCCGTACAGCGAATACGCGCCGTTGGCGCAACTCAAGATCGGCCAAGCCCACGAAAACAGCTCCGAGTACATCAAGGCGGCGGAAGCCTATAATAAAGCGGCGGATATCTACCACAACATGCCGGACATCGCCGCCGACGCCAATTTCAAGGCCGGCCTGGCATTCAAGGAACAGGCACGCGCCGCCGAGTATGATCAAAGCCTCGCCGGCAAGGCAATTGCCGCTTTCACCGATTTCACCACACTATTCCCCAGTGATCCGCGTGTAGAAGAAGCGGAAGCATATATCACCGAGCTTCAAACCGAGCAGGCGCGCGGATTCTTCAAGATAGCCAAGTTCTACGAAAAGCGCCAAAAACTACTCGGCGCGCTTATCTATTATAACGAAGTAGTGATCAAAAGCCCCGATTCCACCTATGCCCAAGAAGCCAAAATCAATATTCAGAAGCTCCAGGAAAGACTGCAAAACCAAGATAGATAATTCGGCACTGCTCTTCATCCCTTGCCTGGCGGCGGCCCTGATTATCTTCTCCGGATGCGCAGGTTATAACCTCGGGCCTACAGGCGGCGCGGTCGCAGGCAACAAATCAATCCAAATACATCCCTTCCAAAATAATACCTCCGAACCACGCATCACCACACCACTGGTCAACGCCTTCAGAAAACAAATCCAAAAAGACGGCACATACACGCTCAGTTCAACCGGCGACGCCGATGTCATCGTCCGCGGCGAAATCACCGACTTCAACCGTGAAGAAATGTCTTTCCAACCAGGCGATATATTAACAGCGCGAGATTATCGGCTATCCATGACCGCACACGTCACCGCAACCGACAGGGCAACCGGAAAAAACATTCTCGACCAGGAAATAATCGGACGCTCGACCATCCGAATCAGCGCCGACCTGGCAATCGCCGAGAAACAAGCCGTGCCGCTCATGGCCGAAGACCTCGCCAGAAAAGCCACGTCACTTCTCGTTGACGGAACCTGGTAACGCCCATGCAACCTCCTGAACGTACCAATAACAGATATTCACACTGGTACTCCGATCATCGGCCTAGCCTTACATTGCCGCGAAAACCAACACAGCAGGAGTCCTTTACATGCTCGGAAATCCCGATCCCGATGCACAACTAATGCTCCTCGTCAAACAAGGGGACATCTCGGCATTCGAAACCCTGGTCGAAAAGTATAAACAGCCCATCACAAATTACGTCGCGCGCATACTGCAAGACCGCGACGAAGCAGAAGACATCGCACAGAACGTATTCATTCAGGTCTTTAAAACCGCCCGGCGTTATAAGGCCACCGCGAAATTCTCCACGTGGCTCTTCACTATCGCCAGAAATTTTTGTCTGAACGAAATACGCCGCCGCAGCCGGCGCCCCGCCGACTCGCTGGAAACCACCAACCAATCACAACACACCCCTGCTGCAAACACATCCACGTCCCTGAACCCGCCGGAACCGAGTAAGAAGATTTTCGACGACGAACTCATAGAGCTGATCGACGAAGCCATTGCCTCACTGCCGGAAACACAGAAAACAGCCCTCCTCCTCGTCCGCGAGGAAGAATTGTCGTACGAGGACATAGCAAAAATCCTCGGTTGCAGCCTCTCAGCCACTAAATCCCTTATCCACCGCGCCAGGGAATCGTTGAAGCAGAAAATTAAACCGTACCTGAATGAGTAACCCACCCTCCCCGCAAAACCCAGCCGGACACCGGCAATACCGTTCGAATTATTCGGAAAAAGAACCGGCTCATGTGCAACTTTAGTCTTCCCCCGGTTTTAATGAATTTGAATCATGAAGAAACATGAATTCAATATCCTGGCAAAAACCGTGTGGAAACACACACCATCCGAAACCGAGCTGAACGAACTAAACCGCGCACTCGACTCGGTCGCCGATAAGGAGTCATTCCTAAAGGAAGAACTGCGGCTTAACGAGCTGCTGGGTAAACTCCCGGACGTGTCCGTACCATCGAATTTCACCGCGCGCGTCGTCGAAGCCGCCGCCACACAGCCGGCGAGACGGAATAAACTCATAACAGCCCTCACCCTGTCACCGCTCCGGCGACGGCGCGTCACCGCCTTCGCCGCTGTCATAGTTGCAGCCATTATCGGCGTCACAGGATGGAAGGCCTTCGAGCATATGAACCGCGTTGAAACGGCCCAAAGCGCCGCCGTGTTCACCGAGATCGCCATCGAGCCGGATTTCGAAACCATAAGTAATTTCGAGACAATCTACGACCTCAGCCAAGCCCCGGAAGTAGATAACGAGCTACTGACCGCGCTCAGTCAAACCGACACAGGTTATGATTCCTATTAAATACACAAGCCGGCTTGCTACCGGACTCGTATTTCTGCTGGTTTTCATCACAACCGGTTTCTCCCAAAACCGAACACTCCCGCCTACACCCCAAACAATTCCACCTACCCCGCCGCCTGTCACGGATACCGATTCACCCACAAACCTTGAACCCATCGAGCATCTCCTGGATACGCCGGTCGACCAATTCAGAAAACTCCTCGAACTCCAGGAACAACAACGCAACCAGACACTCCAATCCTTTCCCGCTCAACAAAGAAATATCTTATGCGAGAAACTCGGCGAATACGATTCCATGCCCGAGCCGCAACGCCGCCTCCGCCTCAGAACGGCCGAGCTCGGTTGGTTCATGAAAACACTGATCCAAACCGACAAGCCGGAACGCGCAGATAAATTGTCGGCACTCCCCGAACTCTATCAAGAATGGTTCGAATATAAGCTTAATTACTGGGATGAAATCTCACCGGATAAACAAAATATTATCCTTGCCAGCGACAAGATGTTCGGGTTCTTCCTCCATTCACCACAGCCGCCGCCGATGCCATCCTCCAACAAGCCGCCTCCAATGCCACCCGAGAAAACCGAAAAAAACGAACTACTCGCCGCCCTGAATAAATGGCGGGCGCTACCATCAGATAAACAAGAGCGCATCTATCAACAGTTCCAAAACTTCCTCCAGCTGACCGAACAGGACAAGCAAAAAGCCATCCGCGAACTCAACAGGAACCAAAGAACCAAAATGGAAAAACACCTGCGTACCTTAAATAATATGTCGCCGGCAAATCAACGCAACTTCCTTGAATCTTTCCGTAAACTTACAAACCTGGAAGATATCGAACTACAACGATTCCTTCAGGGCGCCCGAAAATGGCATTCCATGACCCTCCCCGAGAAACTCACGTTCAAGCACCTGGCAAATACAATCCCACCCCTGCCGCCCGGCCTCGCCAAACCACCGTTTCCCACAGCATCGGCATCAAACATCGATACACCTCCACTGCCTCCGGCGAACTGATACTCGAAACTCCGATTCTTCCAGACAACATCCTTTTGATTCCTTCACTACGGTCGCGATATTCATAAATCATCTCACCCGCCCCGCCATAGCCGGAACATACCTCTCAAGTCCTCGCATATCGTCCGCACCACCTTCACCTTGCTCCGCTTATCCTCCTTCCACTCCACCGGCAGCTCCGCTATCCGGCACCCCGCCCTCTGCGCGCGCACCAGCAGCTCGGTATCAAAGAACCAGCCATCATCCTTCACCTCCGCCTCAAGCCGCCGGAATACTTCCGCCTTCACCGCCTTGAACCCGCACTGCGCGTCCCTCACTTCTATCCCGCATAACCCGCGCAATAACAGGTTGTAACCCCTGGACACCACCTCGCGCCTCATCCCGCGCCGCGTCCGCGAGCGCTCGGACAGCCTCGAGCCTATCGCTATATCCGCGCCACCCTCCAACACAGCTCCCACAAGCGCAGGGTACACAGCTAAGTTCGCGCTCAAATCCACATCCATATAACTAACCACATCCGCCGCGCTCCGCATCCATTCACGCCTCAACGCCCCGCCGCGCCCGGCCTGCGTGAAACTCTCAACCCGCGCCCTTGACCTGCCACTGGCGAAGCCCTCGGCCACCTCGCGCGTTTTATCGCT
>JAIPKD010000047.1 GCA_021733835.1 Verrucomicrobiota bacterium | reverse complement strand
GTGTAAGCGGCGATTCGTCTCAAGACCTGCCGGTTGTCCTTGGCTGCGTCCATTACGGCGGACTCGAATAGCTGCGCGTCCACGTGATGCGAGCAGCAGAACGTGGCAAGGATTCCTGCCGGTTTGAGCAGCCGCAATGCACGCAGGTGAATCTCTTTGTAGCCGCGCAATGCCTCGGGTATGGCGTGCTTGCTTTTTGTGAAGGACGGCGGATCGAGGATGATCAAGTCGAATTTGGGTATCAATTTCTCGTGCTTCGGCACTTGGGTTTGGTTGCGCAACCAGTCGAAGGCGTTATCGACGGCGAATGACGGCGCGGGAGCGATTTTGTTGATTTCAGCGTTACGCGTGGCGGCGTCCGTGGACTCGCGGCTTTGGTCGATGCCGACGACGTCTATCGCGCCTGCGCGCGCTGCATGAAGGGCGAAGCCGGCGTAGCCGGTGAATACATCGAGGACGCGTCTATTTTTCGCCAGGTTCGACACGAGTTCGTAATTAACCTGTTGATCCAGGTAGAAGCCCGTTTTGTGTCCGGACAACGGATCGATTTCAAATACAAGCCCGTTTATACTGGCTTGAAGCGGCGTTTCAAAATCGCCGTGAACGATATGCGGTGTTTCGGGGAGCCCTTCCGATTTTCTGAACGCAGTGTCGTTGCGTTCGATGACGGCCTTGGGTGCAAAGAGCTTTTTCAGAACGGTTATGATGGTCTCTTTGCATAACTCGATTCCGAGCGAAGTGATTTGGATGACGAGGACGTCCTCGTATTTGTCTACTACGAGGCCGCTCAGGGAATCTGCCTCCGAGTTTACCACTCTATAAGATGTGGCGTTCGGAAGGAAGCGCTTGCGTAGGTTCAGCGCGTTGCGAATACGCTGCTCGAAGAATGCCGCATCGATTTCCTCACGGTTCTTGGTAATTATGCGAGCGACGATTTTAGATTTCGGGTTATAGAATCCAATGCCGAGGAACCGGCGTTTTAGGTCTTTGACCTGGACTACGGCGCCTGCCTCGGCGGTACCGGTCATTCGTGAAATACCGGCGCGATAAATCCAGGGGTGCCCGGATACGATCTTATCGGTTTCCGTCGGTTTGAGTATGATTGAAGGTAAATCTTTCATTAATTGATAAGGTTTAGAGTACGTCGGTGTAGCGCGGCGGCTTTCGTCTTTGCAGGGCGCCGGCAAGGATTACGCCCATAGCGAATCCGCCGACGTGCGCCCACCATGCGATGCCGCCGGAGACGCCCGATTCCAATCCGAGCGTAAGTGTGCCGCTGAAGAGTTGGAGTATGAACCACACGCCCAAGAAAATAAAGGCGGGGAATAGGAAGAACGGGCCGAGGATAAACGGCGGGATCATTGTCACCACTTTCGCTTTCGGATAAAATCTCAGGTATGCGCCCATTACGCCCGCCACCGCGCCGCTTGCTCCGATTATCGGGACTTCCGAGTGCGGTGTGAAAAAAATCTGGAACATCGCGGCGACGAGCCCGCTGACCAGATAAAGGACGATGAACCTGGCCGGGCCGAGCTTATCCTCTACGTTGTCCCCGAATATCCAGAGTATCCACATGTTCCCCACAATATGCAGCCAACCGCCGTGGAGGAACATGGAACTGAAGAATGGTGTCGCTTGTTCGATGAGGGTGAAGTGTTTGGCTATGTCTGCGTTGGTGTACCTGACGGGGATGAGTCCGTAGTTTGCGATAAACGAGCCGGCCTTGGCGCCGAGTTTGATTTCTTCGAAGAAGAACCAGACATTAACGGCGATAACCAATATCGTAATGATAGGGAGTCGCCTGGTCGGATTTTCGTCCTTCAATGGAATCATGTTTTATGCGCCGGTTTTTTTGATAAAGGTCGTTGTCTTGCTCGGCTTCGGATTATTTCCAAATACCAAGAGTTTGTAATGGAAATCAGTCGTCTGCGGCAAGCGCGGATTCAAGATATTTTGTCGCTTCCTTGTTATTCGGTTGCAGTCTGAGGATTTCACGGAACATCCTCACTGCGGCGTCGGTATGCCCAGTCTTAATCAGGGCGACGCCCAGGTTCAGTCTGGCTTCGATATTGTCTGGATCGCTTCTGACCACTTCCGAGAGGTGATGAACCGCCTCCTGGAGCCGATCGAGTTTTGTTAGTTCCATGGCGAGGTTATATCTCGCTTTGTTCATGCCGGGGTTCAGTGTGACGCTGTTCGAGTAGAGGCTGACGGTGTCTTCGTACCTGCCGAGTGCCGAGTAAGTATTTGCCAGATTGAAATATGCGGCGGCGCGGCTCGGCTGGATTTTAATCGCTTGCCGGTATAATTCCGCGGCTGATTGGAGTTTGTTCTCTTGTGCCATGAGCTTGCCCAAGTTGATATGCGCCGCGTAGCTTTTCGGTGCTTTGCTGATGGCGGTTCGCAGGTATTCTTCGGCGCGGTCCGTGTCACCCATTCTCGAGTATGCGAGGCCGAGGTTGGAATAAGCTTCGGTAAACCGTGGGCGGAGTTCGATTACTTTCTCGAAGGCCTTTATGGCTTGTTTGAATTCTCCCCGGGCCATGAATGCCAAACCGAGTCCGTTGTAAATCTCGAACGACGACGGTTTGTATTCGGCGGCTTTAGTGTAAAGTGCGGCGGCCTTGGCGTGTTCGCCGATATCAGAGTATATATTCGCCGATTGGAACAACGGTTCGGCGTAGAACGGCATGAGCTGTGAGGTCTTGTCGAATTCGGCGGCGGCCTCCTTGATGTTGCCGGCGTTTTGGAGGAGCCGTGCGAAGTCAAAATGCAGCTGCCAATCCTCGGGTCTGTCGGAGATGGCGCTTTCATAAATGCCGGCAGACCTTCTTAGCGCGCCGGGTTTGGTTTGGGGTTCAAGCTTGTTCACTTTCTCTTCCCATGCCTCAAGGAATGCGGCGTGACGGAGCTGCGCCGTGAACGGCGGTTTTGTGAAGCGATCGAGCATCATTTCGTATGTGCGGTGTCGGTCGAACGGCGTATAGGCGAGCCTCGCGGCGCATTCGTCCTTCGAGATATACGGAGCGCCGGCGGTGGTGTCATTACGTTCAACGCTCGAAGGCAGCAGCGAATCGATTTTTTCGGCGATAAGTTTTGCCATTAAATAGGCGCCTTCGAAATTGAAATGTACGTGTTCGTATAAGAACTCGCCGCCGGTTATTCGGTTTTCGCTGTTACGCGCCAATGCGGCCTCGGCGTCGATGAACCGGACGCGGTCTTTGTATTTGTTGGTGAAAGTGTTTCGAATGATACCGTTCAGGCGTGAATCGGTTCTAAACCGTAGCGTATCGTAATCGAGTGCCTTTTGGTAACATTCCCGCGCTTTCTCCGTATTGCCGAGTTTTTCGTGGCATTTGCCGGCGATGAATTGCGCGTCCGCGTAGGCAGGATCAAGCGCGAGCGCCGAATTAATATCGTCCAGAGCGGCTGCGGCGTGTCCCGCATCGAGGCCGGCTGCGGCGTCATTGAGGTGTTTCTCGAAGGCGGTAATTTGGCTTTGGGTGAGATTCCGGGAGTGTGTCGAGCTGAAGGGCGGACAATCCGCCAGGTTTACGGCGACGGTGCTGAGGATGACCTCCGCGCCGGAATCGAGGCCTGAGTTGATGATGTCTTCCAGGTTCGCTTTGAAGTATTCGTACACTGCGTCGAGGCGTTCGTCGTTGTGTGGTACCTGCTGTTCGATAAACATCTCCATGCCGCCCCAGTCGGTGTATTCCTTTTGCCTGAATAGATTACGGATAACGGCTTCGAGTGCTTGGCCGAACCGCAGTTTCTTGAGAATGAGGTTTGCCCTGATAAATGATAATGCGGGGGTTTGCGAGCTGAACACCGTTCCGGCGCCGTACGGGCCGACCACCTCGTTGTTGCCCATGTAGACCATCCAGAAATCCGCGTCGATTTCCTCGCAGTCCTCCGCGATTTCCCGGACCACATGAGAGTTGATTGCCGTTATCGCGGCGTTGACGACTTCGAAATCGCGGTCCGGGAACCGCGTATCGAGGATCAGCTCTAGTTGTCGCGCGAATCCGTACGAGGGTTCGGGGTCGCCCATGGCGGCCGATCCGCCGAGGACGACTACTCGGTATGTATCCTCCCGCTTGCGGAGGTCCACGAGATTCGGGTACGGCATCCGGAGTATCTCGCGGGAGAAGAAACGCAGGCCGAATCGTTCGTTGTCAGTCCAATATTCCCTGTTATTATAGTCGCGTTTCAGAAAGAATGCGGTCGGGTATCCCATACCCAAAGCGCGCAGTGCAACCTCGATGAGGATTAACAGTACGAGCGGGACGCCGACGGCGGCGCAGACCCGGAATAACCAAATCCTGTTCCTGCCCGGTTCGGGCTTCGATGGTGGGGCGTCTTGGATTGATCCGTTGTTAAGCGGGGCAACGGCTGGTTTCCGCCTGTCCGATGGCCTGCCGGTATTGTGTTTTTTCTTCTTGTTTCGTGAGCTCACACTTAGCCGTATTCTAACAGTACGGTGTTATTAGGAAAGGGAATTAAGATTTGAGATTTCAAATTTCAGATTGGAGATTCCACCGAGATTTCAGATTTGAGATCTGAAATTTGACCGTGTGTGCCGTAAATCCCTTCTGCTTGGTTGGGGCGAGGGACACAATCGAAGCGGCTAAGCATCATAAGAGGGATGCTGCGCTTGCGGTATTCGTTTGGATAGCGCGCCGGCCGATGTTTACTCGTATTTCTTGGAATACCTGACCCGTGACTCTTCTTCGTCGGTCTTTGCTTTTTGGTCTGTTTCGTTTTGGGATTTTGGTTGTTGTTCGGCGGTTTGGGTATCTCCGGGCTTGTTTTCCTTGGCGGAGGGGGCTTCCGATTTTTTTTGTCGGTTTACGGCTTCGACGTAGGTCATTCTCAGGTTTGTCAGGACGTTTGCGAGGATGTCGGCCTCGTTTTTGCTGAGGTTGTTCTTTGTTTTGGCCTCGAGCATTTCCACGGTATCTATTGTTAGCTTGGCCATCTCGAGGTTTTCGAGGTTTTGACCGCTATCCGGGTGCGGCGATTTGCCGAGAAAAAGCTCGGCCATTTGGTTCTGTTGGAGAACCAGGTTGGAGAAGAGTACCGCGTTCTTTTCGTCACGGCTCAGTTCGTTTAATGACTTTTCGAAATTTTGGTCGTCGCTCATATCAAATATTCCCGTTTTGTATTTTAAAAAACCTAATTAATCCTCGTTCAAATGAATCTCGGATTCAAGGGAATTTATAACCAAAACCAGCCGTGATTTAACGTCGAGGGTTTCGAGAATCAGATGTCTGTCTTTTCGTGGACGTGCCCGATTTTTTTTCTTGCTACGGCGACGATCCGATCCGAATGTAATGAATCATGAATTAGTCGGCAATGCCGGGCGTCGGTAAAGTACAGTGGTAAATATGCGCGCGGGAGAAGTGTAATCTCCGGCAGTATCAGTAATGGTGCTTTCTCGGATAGCTCCATGATTAGAGTGTTAATGTTGTAACTCGGTATTGCAAGTTTGGAGTTACTTGGGTAAAGTCCATTTTTTGAGGGCAAGGTGGACATCCGTGCTTGCCAAAAACATAGTAAAACCTCAAGCTATAGCTTTATGAAATCGAAAATCGTGATCGTCGTGTTGTTTATAGTGTGTGTGGGACTGGGCGCCGTCCTGTATATGCAAAACAAGAAAACCACACAACTCAAGGATGAGAAGTCGTCCCAGATCGAGAGTTTGTCCAACCGCGTTTCTCAAGCTCGGGAGGAGCTTAACGAGGTTAAGATGACAAACGATATCTTGTACACAAATCTCACTTTCAAGACAGAAAAGGTTCAGGAGCTATCCAATAAGGTCAACAATCTCTCAACGCAGCTTGCCCAGACGGAAGCGAATCTGAAGTCCGATCTCCAGTCTGCGCGCGAGGAGATCGCCAAGCGCGACTCGAGGATTTCGGAACTGGAAAACCAGAGGGACCAATTGTCGCAGCGAATGTCTTCATTGACGAATTCAATCGACCAGTTGGAGTCAAGGATAGTTGAGACCAGGCGGCGCTTGGAGGCGTCCGAAGGTGACAGGGCGTTTCTTCTGAAGGAATTGAAGCGGCTTCAAACTGAGAAGGCCGAGTTGGAGCGGCAATTGAATGATTTGAGTTTTCTGCGTGAGCAGGTCAATAAGCTTGAGGATGCGTTGTCGGTTGCCAGAAGACTTGAGTGGATGCGGCGCGGCCTGTACGGCACCGGATTAAAGGGCGGACAACTGTTGCAGCGCGGCTTCGATCGACCGGAAGAGCAGACTAATTACACATTGGATGTCGAGATCAAGAGAGAAGGCGGCGCCGAATCCGCACCTGAGTCCTCGGGCGGCGAATAGTCTAAGTGCCCAGGATAACAACGGTCGCGAATCGTGAGTGGAACCGGGATGCCGAAGCGGTGTCCCGGTTTCTTTTTGAGGTGGTTTCCATGAACGGCGCTCGGTTGGCCTGTGCCGCTGAACGGTTCGGGCCGGATACAGCTATAATGTCCGATGAAAGAGATAATTCGTGCGCTTAAAATTTTCCGGGGCGAGTGGAAGGCGGCGGCGTGGGCGTTCTTTCTGCTGATTACGGGCGCGTTGGTCGGTCTGGTGAAACCGTGGCCGCTGGCGTTTATCATTGATCACGTCCTGGGAGATAAACCGTGGCCGGAATGGTGCAGACCGGTTGTGGGGACAATGCAGACATCGGGCATAGTCCTGGCTCTTTCATTTTCCATTTTCGCGGTTTACGCGGTTCATGCGGCATTAAATGCCGCCGAGAATATTGTGTTGATCAACACCGGATTGCGCGGACTGGCGAGGGTGCGGAACACGTTGTTCGAAAAGATTCAGCGTTTGGGGTTGAGGTTTCAGAGGATGATTGACTCGGGAGACATGATTTATCGGGCGTCGTGGGATGTATATTCGTTCCAAACACTCTTTCACCAGGGGGTTTTCACGTTTTTGAGCTCGGCGATAAGCCTGGTCTTGATGTCGATCGTGATGTGGAGAATAAATGGATACCTCACGATAGCGGCTTGGGGCGTTATGCCGTTGATGGTATTCGGTTTCAGGTATTACGGGCGCCGAATGAGCGAGCGGAGCGGTGTGGCGCAGGAGACGGACAGCCGTGTGACGACCTTGTTGCACCGGTTTATTTCAATAGTACCACTTACTATCGCATACCTGAGGGAAAGCGATACGCAACGGCGTTTTTCCGAGAGCGTAGGTGAGGCGTATTCCAGGCGCTTGGCGCAGCACCGGGCGGAGGTTGCGTATTTATTGGTTGTAGGCGTTGTGTTCGGACTGGGTACGGCCGTGATCGCGTGGCTCGGCGTTTTCGAGGTGAAAAGAGGTGAGTTGAGCTTGGGCGGACTGATTGTGTTCGTTTCCTATCTGTCGCAGCTCTACGAACCGTTGAACCGCCTGTCGCACTTGGGAACGACAGTCACGGGCGCACGCGCCGGTGTGCGCCGTGTTTTTGAGATACTCGATACCGCGGATGAACCGGTCGAGGGGAGGGCCGCGCGCGGGATTGCCCTGACACAGCGCGACGTAAAGGAAGGGCAACGGCGCAGGCCCCTTATTTTTAAGGGCGACATCGGTTTCAGGAACGCCGGCTTCGGCTATAACCCGGGAAGCCGAGTATTGCGGGATATAAGTTTCGACGTCGACAGCGGCGATTCGGTGGCCGTCGTCGGCCACAACGGCGCGGGAAAGACCACGCTTTTGCAGATGATACCGCGTTTTTTCGATCCGGACGCAGGTGCTGTCCTTTTCGACGGCGAGGATATAACCGGCCTTAAGCTTGCCGATGTACGGCGTGTGGTCGCCTTCGCCTTTCAGACCCCCTTTGTTTTCCCCGGTACAGTCGCCGAAAATATTGCTCTCGGCAAGCCTGGGGCGTTGATGGACGAGATTATCGAAGCAGCGGCTTCGGCGCACGCGGAAGATGTTATAGAGAAATTGCCCGCCGGATACGATACCGTAATCGGTGAAGCCGGCGTTCAATTTAGCGCCGGTGAAAAACAACGGTTGAATCTTGCCAGGCTGTTCCTTAAAGATGCGCCCGTGCTCGTGATCGATGAACCGGTGAGCGCATTGGATGCAGAAAGCGCCGAATGCGTCCGCGCCGCCCTAAAAAAGCTCATGCCCGGCAGAACGGTGTTCCTGGCGGCGCATGACCCCGTAACTGTGGCGCTTGCGCGGAAAGTCCTTGTGTTGAATGAGGGTGAGATGACGTATTTCGGTGAGAATACCGGCTCATCGATCGGCCTCGAATGATTGTTTGGTGCATAAGTCAATTATACGAATAATATTATATTGTCTAAGTTAGAACTTATGTTTAATAAATTCTGAGTTCTTCCGGGTGCGCGGTATTACGTGATCTATCTTGACGGTTGACTCAACTTTAAGTAAATGTGGGACTTACGAGAGTTGATCTGATTCGGGAACACACAACTTTTTCTTTAATGAAATATGACAAAGCGTGAATTGATATATCGAATAAGTAACGAAACGGGGATAGTTCAGCAGGATGTGGCTAACATTATCCAAATGTCGCTCGATTACATCACCGAGAGTCTGGTGGCCGGGGAAAGGGTCGAGTTCCGAAACTTCGGCGTGTTCGATGTTAAAGTACGAAAGCCACGGGTTGGACGGAATCCAATCCAGCCGGAGAAGGATGTACCCATACCCAAACGGGCGGTCGTTAGGTTCCGTGCGGGCAAGGAAATGCGGAATGACGTCGCCAAGCTCACCGAGGGGAAGAAGGGCAATTCAAAGGCGGCCGGTAAGAAGGCAACGAAGCGTGTTAAGAAAACGCCTAAAAAGTAAATTTCGGGGCTATGATTCTTTTTGCCATACTTTGAATCAGTGATAATAAGAGCGCATTTTATTTTTCGAGATGGATAGGTTACCAGGTTTTCGTGACTTCTTTCCGGAGCCGCTTCCGCACAGCGATGTGTGGAGTGCGAATTTGAAGAGTTACATATTCGACACATGGCGCCGGGTATCCGAGCGCTACGGATTCAGTGAGTACGATGGGCCGCCCCTCGAGCCGTTGGAGTTGTTTACGCTCAAGAGCGGCGACGAAATTGTGGGGCAGTTATACAATTTCGTCGACAAGGGTGACAGAGAGGTGGCATTGCGTCCGGAAATGACTCCGACGCTGGCGCGGATGGTGGCGGCATTCCAGCGGAATTATAAGAAACCGATTAAGTGGTACGCCGTTCCGCAGCTTTTCCGTTACGAACGCCAGCAGAAGGGCAGGCTCCGCGAACATTTTCAATGGAACGCCGATATCTTCGGCGAATCAGACCCCGCCGCAGATGCGGAGCTTGTGGCGCTTTTGATCGATGGTCTTCGATCGTTCGGACTCACGGAGGATGATTTTGTGATTCGATTGAGCAGCAGGAATGCGTGGGACGAGTTCTTCACGAATAGGGTGAAGGACGCGGGTCAGGATTCGGAATACAGGTTTTTCCAGATAATCGATAAACTCGAACGCGAACCGGCCGAGCGCAGTGAAGAAGAGCTTCGACGGCTTGGTCTGAGCCTGGACGAGGTTCGCGGATTCATATCCGCCGCAGAACCCACCGCCGAGCTGGCGAGGATTAAGGATAATATCGACTCGAGGGGGCTCGGTGGATTCGTCCGCATCGATTACGGTGTGGTACGCGGATTAGCTTATTACACGGGGCCGGTGTTCGAGGCGTTCGACAAGAAGGGCGAGTTCAGGGCGATCGCCGGCGGCGGCAGGTACGATAGTTTAGTTAAATTAATCAGCGGCGGCAAGGTCGACCTCCCGGCGCTGGGATTCGGCATGGGTGATGTGGTTTTGACCGAGCTGCTGAAGTCGCGCAAGCTCATACCACATTTACGCGCGGGGTTGGACGTGTATTTTCTGATTGAAGACGATTCGCTTAGGCGTGAATCACTAGGCGTTATCCAGGATTTGCGTAATGCCGGCTCGAGGCTCGAGTATCCTTTGACGTCGCTCAAGCCGGATAAGCAGTTCAAACGCGCCATGGAGCTGGAGGCGAAATGTACCGTTAAACTCGAGCGTAACGACGACGGCGGATTATGGGCGACGATAAAGAACCTGGAGACCAGAGAGCAGCGGATCGTCGCCTTGGAAGAACTCGGCGAGGCCCTGAACGGGTGAACGCGAACATGTCGCGCGGCCGTGCGTGATGTATCCGGTTTGAAATCAAGAGTGGACATAAAACCGTGTTTCAGGCAACCTGAGTCTGAAATACATTCGTGAACCAAATTGAATTATGAGAACTATCGTAATAGGTATCGACAGCGGAACGCAATCAACAAAAGTCCTAATGGTCGACGGCAAGACGGGAAAAGTTGTCTCGGAGGCCTCGCAGAGCTATGGTCTGATCCCCGGCCTGCCGCCGGGCGCGAAGGAACAACATCCGAAGACATGGATCGACGCCGCGGCGAAGACGATACGGCAGGCGATGAAGAACGGAAACATCAAGCCCGCCGAGGTGCGGGCGATCGGGGTCAGCGGCCAACAGCACGGCTTCGTTCCTCTCGATAAGGCAGGTGATGTGATCCGTCCCGCCAAGCTCTGGTGCGATACCTCCACCGCCGCCGAGTGCGACGAGATAATGTCGAAGATGGGCGGCATCAAGAACACGATCAAGGCCTTGGGCAACGCGGTGCTTCCGGGGTTCACCGCCCCTAAGATACTCTGGCTCAAGAACAAAGAACCCAAGAACTATCGCAAACTCGCCACCGTCCTCTTGCCGCATGATTACTTGAATTACTGGCTCACCGGCAATGCGGTCATGGAGTACGGCGACGCCAGCGGTACGGCGCTACTCGATGTGCGTAAACGTAAATGGTCGAAATCCGTCATAGACAAGATAGACCCGGAGCTGGCGGGGAAACTTCCGCCGTTGATCCCGAGCGATAAACCGGCCGGTTATCTCCAGGCCGCAACGGCAAAGGCGCTCGGATTGAGCGGCGAGGTATTGGTCAGCGTCGGCGGCGGCGACAATATGATGGGCGCCATCGGCACGGGTAATACGCGCCCCGGGAATATTACGGCAAGCTTCGGCACAAGCGGCACCATTTACGCGTGCTCGGATAAGCCGGTTGTTGATCCGAAAGGCGAGATTGCCGCGTTTTGCGATTCATCAAACCGTTGGCTCCCGTTGCTGTGCACAATGAACGTTACCGTCGCCACGGAGATGGTTCGTGAATGTTTCAAGTGGCCGGTCGCAAAACTCGACGCCGCAATCGCAAAGGCGCCGGTCGGCGCAGGCGGCCTCGTTCTCTTGCCGTACCTTGAGGGTGAGAGGACGCCTAATGTACCTGACGGCACGGGTGTGTTTTTTGGTGTAAACGAGAGGACTTGCAACGCCGCGTATCTGGGACGCGCGGCAATGGAAGGCGCCACGCTGGGGATGAACTACGGCTTACTCAGGCTGGCCGAGCTCGGCGTCGAACCGAAGCAGATACGCGCTACCGGCGGCGGGTCTAAGTCCAAGATTTGGCGCAGGATCATGGCCGATGTCTTCAATACCGAGGTCGAGACGCTCAGGGTCAGCGAAGGCGCTGCCTATGGTGCGGCCTTGCAGGCGTTGTGGTCTTTGCGGCTTGAGTCAGGCGACAAAGTCGAGATTTCGGAAATCACGGATAAATTCGTTAAGGTCAACGCCGCCGAGCGAACCAAGCCGAATCCGAAAAACGCGGAGAAATACGCGCAACTCCAGAGTCTCCAGAATTCATTGTCGTCCGCACTTCGCGGCGCGTTCAGCGAACACAACAAGTTCGTGAGTACGTAGTCCGAGTGTATTAAGACATGAGCAGTAGTTGGGCGGTTTTAGGTCGCTTTCGCGTCAACGCGGGCGATAAAGTCCAATATACTAGACTAAACAGGTAACATTGCGTATTCTTGTAACGTGGGTAAAACAACAAAGAACAGCGGTGAAAAGAAAGGGGTCGAACAGGAGCCGTCCTTCGAGGAGGCCCTGGATAAACTTCGCGCTATCGTCGAATCGATGGAGTCCGATGAATTACCGCTTGAGACCCTCCTGGGTAAATACGAGGAGGGTTCCGAGCTCGTCAGGGTTTGTCGTGATAAACTTGAAAAAGCCGAGCTTCGTATTCAGGAATTGGACGGAACCGCATCCGGCGAGGCCGAGCTACGCGATATTCGCGACGACGATGAGGCGCAGGAATAGACTATGAGCCGGTACCTTGACATGGTTGACGATCCATCGCACGTCAAGAAATTGACCGTGCCGCAGTTGCAGCAATTGGCCGAGGAAATCCGGCACGAGCTGATTACAAAGCTGGCCGTTCACGGTGGACACCTTGCGTCCAACCTCGGCGTGGTCGAACTTACAATCGCGTTGCATTACGCATTCACCACGCCCGTGGACAAGCTGGTGTGGGACGTCAGTCATCAGACTTATGTGCACAAGCTATTGACGGGCAGGAAGGATCGTTTTCATACCGTAAGGACAACAAACGGGCTGAGCGGCTTTGCGCTGCGGAGCGAGAGCGAGCATGACAGCTACGGTGCGGGACATGCGGGAACCGCACTCTCCGCCGCGCTTGGTATGGCCGCCGCCAGGGATAAGCTGGGCGGCAACGAGCATGTAGTGAGTATATTCGGCGACGCCGCGCTGACGAACGGGATTTCGTACGAGGCGCTCAATAATATAGCCGTCACTACGAAGAAATTCATCGGTATCCTCAACGACAACGAATGGAGCATAGCCAAGAACGTCGGCGCCATCGCCACATACCTGAACAAGCTCATCACGCATCCTTCCTACAACAAGCTGCAGAAGGATTTCGAACGCTGGGTTCTGCGTCTGCCCAAGGGCGAACTGGCGCTCAGACTCGGGCATAAGGCAGAAGAAGCCATAAAAAGCGCGGTTACCGAGGTGACGCTCAGGCAATTACCCGCCACTGAAGACACCGACGGGCGCGGCGGTTACGGCAGCAGCCTTATTTTCGAGGAGATGGGAATACGTTATCTTGGGCCTATCGACGGGCATAACCTGCCGTTGCTGATTACTTCGCTTGAGTTCGCAAAGAAGTGCCCGCAACCCGTGGTGGTACATATCGTCACAAAGAAGGGCAAGGGCTTTGAAGCGGCGCAGAAGTACCCCGAGCAGTTCCATGGTACGGGGCCGTTTAATATCATTACCGGCGCCTCCGCAAAGCCGGATAAGAACGCGCCGCCTACTTACCAGGATGCGTTCGGGCGGACAATGCTCAAGCTTTGTAAACGTGATTCGACGCTGATAGGTGTTACGGCCGCCATGCCCAGCGGTACGGGGCTTAAGTACATCGAAAAGGCCATGCCGCAAAATTACTTCGACGTAGGCATAGCCGAGGAACACGCCGTGCTGTTCGCCGCCGGGATGGCCGCAATGGGATTTCGACCCGTCTGCGCCATTTATTCGACATTCCTACAGCGCGCCTACGATTGTATTATCCATGATGTCGCATTGCAGAAATTACCGGTGATTTTCTGTATGGACAGGGCGGGGCTTTCGGCAAGCGACGGCCCGACGCATCACGGCTTGTATGACGTCTCTTTCCTCAGGTGCGTGCCTGACGTAATAGCGATGGCGCCGAGGAACGAGGATGAGCTGGCGGATATGTTGTTTACGGCGACGCACCAGGAATTTCCGGTCTTTATCCGATACCCGCGCGGCCGCGCCGAGGGCGTTGCGATGAAGGATCAACCGCGGTTGATCGATATTGGTAAGGCGGAAATAGTGCGCGCATTCTCCGGCGATAAAAAGAAGAGAGTGACGCTGATAGCGCTGGGCAACATGTTTTCGCTTGCGCAGGATGTAACGGCGCAGCTCGACGCTGACGAGTTCGACATCGCACTGGTGAATGCGCGGTTCATAAAACCGCTTGACGAGGGGGCGATCGAGTTTTATGGTGACTCGTCCGACGCGGTTGTCACGCTCGAGGACAGTACGCTGCCCGGCGGCTTCGGAAGCGCGGTTTTGGAGCTTTTCAACGAGAAGGGGATTACCACACCGGTTATTCGGATCGGCTGGCCTGATCAATTTATCGAACACGCAACACGTGTGGGCGATCTTCGTAAGAAGTATGGCCTTACCGCCGTAGATATCACCGAAAGGATTCATAGCGCATTCGAAGACCGGAAGCATACCTTGATCGCCGCCGTAGCCGGACGGATTTAGTTCTATTCAATTACAAAATTAATATGGCATATAAGAACGTTACACCTCCCAAAGGGAATAAGATCACAGTATCCGAGGACACACTGATAGTTCCGGACAATCCGGTTATTCCGTTCATACGCGGTGACGGGACAGGGCCGGATATCTGGGCCGCGTCACAAAGGGTTTTCGACGCGGCGGTGGAGAAGGCTTACGGCGGCAAACGCGGCATCTCGTGGTTCGAGGTGTTCGCAGGTGCCACCTCAAAGGAGAAGTTCGATACATGGCTGCCCGAGGACACGGTCGAGGCGTTTAGGGAGTATCATGTAGGGATTAAAGGCCCGCTGACCACACCCGTCGGCGGCGGTATCAGGTCGTTGAACGTCGCGCTTCGGCAAATGCTCGATCTCTATGTATGTCAGCGCCCGATACGCTACTTCACCGGTGTGCCGTCGCCGGTCAAGAGTCCGCAAAGCGTTGATATGGTTATCTTCCGCGAAAACACGGAGGATATTTATGCCGGCATCGAATACGCCGGCGGTACGGAAGACTCCAATAAAATACTTAATTTTCTTAAGGCCGAGTTTCCGGAGGATTTCAAGAAGATTCGTTTCGGCGCGAAAGAGGTGATAGACGCGTTTGTCAAAGATGCTTACCCGGACAAGTCGACGGATGATTTCCCGGTGGAAGTCGGTATCGGAATCAAACCGGTCTCGAGACTGGGTACCATGCGCCTGATCAAGGCCGCCGTCAATTCTGCCCTGAGTTACAAGCGTAAGAGCGTTACTATCGTGCATAAAGGGAATATAATGAAGTTCACCGAGGGCGCGTTCAGGGACTGGGCGTATGCCGCTGTTGAGGAGATGTTCGGCGACAAGGTTTACACCTGGGCGCAATGGGAAAAAACGAAGGCTGAGAAAGGCGAAGACGCCGCGAACAGCGAGCAGAAGTCGGCGCTTGAAAACGGCGCCGTCTTGGTTAAGGACGCCATAGCCGATATAGCGCTGCAGCAGGTTTTGACCAGGCCCAAGGAGTTCGATGTAATCGCGACGCTGAATTTGAACGGCGACTACCTGTCCGATGCGCTGGCCGCGCAGGTGGGCGGTATCGGCATCGCCCCCGGCGGTAATATAAACTACGTATCCGGTCACGCCATTTTCGAAGCCACACATGGAACCGCGCCGAAGTACGCGAACCAGGACAAGGTCAATCCCGGCAGCGTTATCCTCAGCGGTGAGATGATGTTCAGGTACATGCACTGGGACGAAGCCGCGGAGCTGGTGCTGAAAGGACTCGACAGAGCTATCGCGTCAAAGAAGGTCACATACGACTTCGCGCGGCTCATGGAAGGCGCCACAACGGTTAAGTGTTCCGAGTTCGGGGACAATATAATCTCTCAGATGTAGTACCGTCGAACCACACGTACCTGCGCGTGCTGGTATGGTGTCGCGGCGGCAATCGCCGATCACCCGCGCGGGCGTTTCGATAGTTGATGGTTCTCCATCGCGTTTGCATAAAGAGAACAACCGGGCGTTAATTGACGTAACTACCTTTGAGTTCTAAGTTTAGTCAGAGATGAATGATAATTCTGAAAATAATGAGGTTGAATATATCGTCCCCGGTGTACGCAAGCCGCTTCCACCGGAGAAGCTAGATGCGCTCAGGCGCGAGATACTGGAGCTGAAAAAGCGGCATAACGCCGTAATCCTGGCGCACAATTATCAGGTGCCGGAGATACAGGATATAGCCGATTATGTCGGAGACTCGCTCGGACTATCACAGCAGGCGGCGATGACGGAGGCGGATGTCATCGCCTTCTGCGGTGTGCACTTCATGGCCGAGACCGCCAAAATATTGAATCCGAGTAAAACGGTGGTATTACCGGACGACAATGCAGGGTGCACTTTGGAGGAGGCGTGTCCGGCGTTCGAGCTTGAAGAATTTCAGAAGGCGAATCCGAATTTCTACACTATTTCGTATATAAACAGCAGCGCCGATGTGAAGGCATTGAGCGACGTGATATGCACGAGCGGCAATGCCGTAAAGATAGTTGAGGCCGCGCCGAAGGATAAGGACTTGCTTTTCGTGCCGGATGAGAACCTCGGCGCCTGGGTGATGGAAAGGACGGGCCGCCCAATGACCTTGTGGAAGGGCAATTGCTATGTGCACGTCGAGTTCACGAATTCGAAGCTCAACGAACTCAAGGCGAAGCATCCCGGCGCGCCGCTCATTGCGCATCCCGAGTGCATGAAGGGTGTCAGGGACATGGCCGACGACGTTTGTTCCACCGAGAAGATGATCTCTTACTGCAAGGAATCACCGGCGGATACGATTATTATCGCCACGGAATCGGGGATTATCCACCGATTGAAAAAGATTTGCCCGGATAAAACATTCGTGCCCGCCCCGGCGTCACAGTGTAATTGCAGCGAGTGTAAGTACATGAAGATGAATACCCTGGAAAAATTGCTCGCATGCCTCAAAAACATGGAACCATCGGTGGAACTACCGGCGGAAATCATGGAACGCGCGCGGCGGCCGATCGAGAAAATGCTCGAAATATCCAGGTGATTCGAGTTCGAAAGAAAACAACGCCTCCGGTTGTCGACCGCATTTTATCTTAAAAAGCGCTTCCCGTTATCTTTGACAAAACCGGCGCGAGCGGGCAATTTAGTTATGACAGCTTGATTTGGTTTTCGTATGTGACGGGATTAACCGGGGGAGGAATTTGATGATAAGTGAATCTCCGCTTGAAGCGCGATCATGTAAGCAGCGCGGTTTTGGTTACCCGGAAAAGTGGGGAAAGGTTTTTAAATTGGTGGCGCTATGACCGAGGAGACAGAGGCAACAAACAGGCGTGTGGCGGACTTGATCGACCGCCGGACGCGGCCTGGAAAACTTTTCAGGCCTGAGGATGGTAAAGTGCGGTGCCTGGCGTGTTCGCATAAATGCCTGATCCCCAACGGCGGGCGCGGCGTGTGTAAGTTACGCTCGAATGCGGACGGAACATTAATGGTTCCCGCCGATTACGTGGTTGGTCTCGCTTCAGACCCGGTTGAAAAAAAGCCTTTTTTTCATCTGTTGCCCGGAAACAACGCGCTGACTTTCGGCATGCTCGGTTGCAACTTTCATTGCCCCTTTTGTCAGAACTGGTTGACAAGCCAGGCCCTGCGTGAAGAGGCGTCGATGATTCCGGTGCACCCGATAACTTCCGAGCAAATGGTCGCGACCGCCGTCGCGCACGGTGATGAGCTTGTGGTCTCCAGTTATAACGAGCCGTTCGTGACCGTCGAGTGGGCGGGCGAAGTCTTTGAAAAGGCGGTTCAAGAAGGCCTGCTGTGCGCCGCCGTTTCCAATGGTTATGCCTCCGAGGAATCACTCGATTTTCTCGGCGACAAACTGACCGCATGCAAGGTTGACTTGAAGGCGTTTAATCCCGAAACATACAAGAAACTCGGCGGCGATCTCGGGTATGTGACCGACACTATCCGAAGTCTGCACAGACGTGGTATTTGGCTGGAGATAGTTACCCTCCTGGTGCCGGGATTCAATGATGATGAGAAGGAAATCACGGAACTCACGCAGTTCATCGCTTCTGTAAGCAAGGATATACCGTGGCACGTCACCGCTTTTCACCAGGACTATAAGATGACGGGAAACCGTAATACCTCCGGGCGTGATTTGCTCAAGGCGGCACAAATAGGCCGAAACGCAGGCCTGCGGTTTGTTTATGCCGGGAATATGCCGGGGCGTGTCGAGGGACTGGAAAGCACGTACTGTCCCGAGTGCAACGAGCTGTTAGTGGAAAGGAGCGGATTCTTTATCCGGCAAATGCGGATAACTCGAGGTGATACGTGCCCGAATTGCGGCACGGTTATCCCCGGTATCTGGTATAAAAAGTAAGCATGAGGAATCTAAACAGAAATCAAGTCCGAGGTGAATATGACGAATGATCCGAGGTTGAATCCGGATTCCGTTAGACGACCGGCGGTGGCGGGTCTGTTTTATCCCGGTGACGGACGTGAACTCGAGCGTACGGTGACGCGGTTCCTGGCTGAATCAAAGACCGGTGAACACGTCTCGCCCAAGGCGGTTATTGCGCCGCACGCGGGCTACGTATTTTCAGGGCCGGTGGCAGGATCGGCGTTTGCGCCCTGGATACGCGAGGCGGATAAGACCAAACGCGTCGTTCTCATCGGGCCCTCGCATAAGGTTTCATTCCGGGGACTGGGTTTGAGCACCGTCTCGAAGTTCGAGACGCCGATGGGTGATGTGGCGGTAGACCACGACGCGGATACGGAGCTTTTAAAACTCCCGCAGGTGACGGAGCACGATATGGCGCATTCCATGGAGCATAGCCTCGAGGTGGAACTCCCGTTTTTGCTGAAGTTGTTTGATGATTTTAAGGTGCTGCCGCTGGTCGTGGGGAAGGCCGAACCGCGTGAGATATCGGAAGTGCTGAAGATGTTATGGGGCGGCGCGGAAACAAAAATCGTCGTCAGCTCGGACCTAAGTCACTTCCTGGATTACGATTCCGCCGTCGAAATGGATGCCCGTACGGCAAGGGCCGTTGAAAAACTAGACCCGGACGGTGTAACGTTTGACGCGGCTTGCGGACAGCTGCCGATGCAGGGATTGCTCGAATCGGCGCGCGAGCGCGGATTGGTTGCCGAGACGGTCGATCTGCGGAACTCTGGCGACACGTCCGGGATGCGCGATCGCGTGGTGGGATACGGTGCATTCCTATTTACCGGGAAATAGACGCTGATTGAATTTCGGATGCCGTATATTTTTTCAGCTAATTTAACCTTCAATTACAATCGATATTATATATGGAACAATCACAGAATCCTTATTCCGAGGAAGAATCGGGATTGCTCCTGGAGATAGCGGCCGATTCCATAGAATCGGGACTCGATACCGGGAAGCCGGCGACGGTGGACATTGAGCGGTTACCGGAACGTCTCCTCGCCAAACGCGCGTGTTTCGTTACGCTAATATTAAAGGGACGCCTGCGCGGGTGTATCGGTACGCTGGAGGCCGACACGCCGTTGGCCGTGAACGTCGCCAAGTACGCCTTTGCAGCGGCGTTTTCGGACCCGAGGTTCACTCCACTCACTAGTTCGGAGTTTCCTCTCGTTGACATCGAGATATCCATCCTTAGCCCGCTCGAAGAAATCCGGTTCTCATCCGAATCCGAATTGCTCGATCAGATTCGCCCCGGAAAACACGGCTTGTTCATTTCAGACAGAGGTTCGCGCGGAACGCTGCTCCCCTCCGTCTGGGAACAAATACCCGATAAACGGGAGTTCCTTGAAAAATTGAAGATTAAGGCCGGATTGTCACGGGATTATTGGTCTGATTCAATGAAGGTCTTTAGATACGAGGCCTACCGCATCGAATAACATTCGGATTCAATGGCCGTATCGGTATGGGAATCCGGTCACCCGCCGGAAACAACGCAGTTACCGCGATACAGCCGTCTTCGCCAGGCGCTTCTTGACCTCGTCAAAGTATTCCTCCGCAACCATATAACCTATGCAGTTTGGAGACCCGCACATGCATGGATGATCATATAAATCCTCCAATTCATAACCGTAGTTGAATGTCAGCTCCTCGCCGAGCTTGATCCGTCTTTCCGCCACAATCCAGATATGCCCGTCGATGTCCTCGGCGGAACAATTCGGTGTGCAACTGTGATTGATGTATTTCGCCGGGTTCCATCCGACATCGCCGTCGAGATCATGCTTATCATCGAGTGTGAATATATACTCGTTGTTTTCCATGCACCGCTTTTCCGATTCACGTTTCGTTATCTTTACGCCTGTGTATTCAACAATCCTTGTGCCCTTGGCGATGCTCTTTACAGCGAAGCATCCCTTGCCGTGAATCGGCGAATCCTTGATTTCGAAGTATTCCTTCTCCATAAACCGCATTTTTTGTCAGTGTTTCAAGACGCTGCAACTCCATCGCCCTGCACTGCGATTATATATTAAGAGAAACCAAGTTTGTCTCAATAAAAAACATCACCCATTGAACGGGGCGCATCTGCAAGTTGTTGCCGATTGTTCTGGACTACAGCGAAATTTTGAGTTCAACTGCAATGCGTGAGTAAAAAGAAGTGTATACAAGGTAGATGGGTCGACGATGAACAGATCCGATGGTTGCGTGATTGGAT
>JAIPKD010000046.1 GCA_021733835.1 Verrucomicrobiota bacterium | reverse complement strand
CAGGTCTTAAAACGGCGGACGTAATTATGGAACCGGCAGGCAAATCACAGCTCCTGTAGCCGTATTTCAATTGGCCGCCTCCACGCTCATGCGCTTCACCATCTCGATCAACATAGCGGAGAGAGTCGAGGACGTCGCATATGCCGCGGCCCGATGTGCCGGCATTCATCCGCAGCGCGCCTCCGACAGTTCCCGGTATGCCCTCCAAATATTCCAGTCCCGTTAATCCCTTATTACAAGCCAGGCCTACTACACCCTTCAAGCCGGCGCCTGCGCCGCAATAAATCCTGTCGCCCTCGGCGCGCACCGTAACAAACTCACCACGACTCAATCTCATAACAACTCCGCGAAGGCCCTCATCGCCGAACAGCACATTCGATCCCCTGCCCAAGACAAACCGGGGAAGATTGTAGTCTTCGCAAAAATTGATTACCTTCCGGACACCTTCTTCGTCATGCGGTTCGACAAATATATCCGCCACGCCACCGACACCCCAGGTGGTCAAAGTGGCCAACCTTTTGCCGGTATCCACAAGCGCACCTTCGCCGAGCAGCCCGCGCAATTCCGACGCAGCATCGATACCGCGACGACGAATCCTACGCGCATTTGTCTTTTCCGAGTTCATCAGCATATCGCCATCGATTTCAACGTGTCCGCCAGATCATGCGCCGCATCGGTAATATCACCGGCGCCGAGGAAGACCACTGTATCCCCGGCCCTCATTACGCCGCTAATCAGGCCGTTCAACATCGAGACGGCCGGCACATATTCCGCCTTCATCCCTGAGGCACGAACCGCATTTGCTATCATCATACCGGACACACCGGGAATCGCCGGCTCATTCGCGCTGTAAATATCGGTCAGCCACAAAACATCTGCGTCTTCAAAACAACTTGCAAACTTCGATACCAAATGCTTCGTCCTCGAATAACGATGCGGCTGAAACGCCACCAGCAATCTGCCGGGCGTTATCTGTTTCAACGCCTTCAGTGTCGGCTTGATCTCCATCGGGTGATGCGCGTAGTCATCGATTATTCGCAAATCCGTATCCCTGAAAATTTCGTGCTGTCGTCTGACAGTGCCCTTGAACACCCGAAGCGCGCGCGCAATAGACTCCGGAGCAAACCCATACTGGTGCAGGAGAGCGACTACGGCTGCCGCATTCGAAACATTCTTTTCACCGAGCAACTGCAGTTCGAATTCACCCAGCAACTCGCCGTGTCGCCACATGCTAAAACGCGTGAAAGCGGTGTAATCATCATCGATTCCACCGGCCCTTACAAATTCCATCGCGCCGATCCGGTAATCCGCGTCTTCACAGAATCCATACGAAACAGCCTTATCCAGCCCGGCGCAAAGCCTTCGCAAAACAGGGTCATCGGAGCAATAGACGATCCGGTCGCTGGTGCTTGAAATGAATCCTTCAAACGCGCGCACCACGCCGAGCATATCACGATAATGATCAAGATGCTCTTCATCGATGTTCAGCAATACAGAACAGCGCGGCTTGAACATCTCGAGCGTCCCATCGCTTTCATCCGTCTCGACAACGAACCATCCGTCACTCATACACGCATCGGCCATGCCGCCCGTGAACCGCGCGTTCGGCGCCAACTGCAACATAGACGCGCCTACGGCATAGCTCGGCCTTGTTCCCAGACAATCAAGTGTCCACGCCAACATCGCCGATGTAGTCGTTTTACCGTGCATCCCCGCAACACAAACACCCATACGCCGAGTGATAAGCGCCGCAGGCAATGCCGCCCGCCGTGCGACCGGGATACCCGCGTTCCGCGCGGCATCGAGTTCGGGATGCCCCTCTGTAACCGCAGATGAAAACACGACCAATACCGGGTTTTCACGCAACAACCGCTCTGCATCGTGCCCCAGAAAAATCCTGGCCCCACGCTCCACCAGCGCTCCGACATCACGATTACAGATTAAGTCCGAACCCGCCACATCGAATCCCAGGTCGAGAAGCATGTGCCCCACACCGCTCATACCACATCCGCCGGCGCCGATAAGGTACACGGTCGACCCCGGAACGACGCAGCCCAAAACTCCACTCACCTGTTCAGGCGTCAAACTCATAATACCTCCCCCCGCCGCTCATGTACTTCATTATCCAAACCCACGCCGGCGACACGTTCACAAGCTCTCGGGCGCTTTTGTCGGGTATTTCCCTCGCGGATTACTCCCTGTATAAGGCCGGCAATTCTGTCCGACGCATCGGGAACGCACCAATCCCCCAAGGCCTCGCGAATATTTTCGCGCAACCGGGAAGTTCTCAGCAATAATTCCAATCGTCCGACAAACTCCTCGGGTGTCGCTCCATTTTGTTCCAACATAAGCGCCGCGCCGGCTTCTGAAAACGCCATTGCATTCGAATATTGATGGTTATCCGCCGCGTGCGGGAACGGTATCAACAGAGCCGGCAACTTCGCGGCGGCGAATTCGGCAAGCGACGAAGCGCCCGCCCTGCTCACGGCCACATCGGCAACGACCGCCACGGCGCCGGAATCCCGGATAAACTCACGCACACAAGCTCGCACACCCGATTTTGCATACGCCGCGCTCATACTCTCGTCCCCTTCACGATCGAAGCCCGAGATATGTATAAACTGCGCATCCGGCAGGCGCTTCCTTATAAGCGGCAATGAATCAATCATCAGCTTATTTATCGGGCGCGCGCCCTGACTCCCGCCCATAACCAGGACTATCGGCTTCTCGGCATCCAATCCAAACTCCGCGGCAACGGAAGCGCGATTGAATCGGGTATGATCGAAGAACTCGGAACGTACAGGGAAACCCAAGCGATGTACGAAAGAATGTCTGAAATAACCCGCAGCGCCGGGGAAGTAAACAAGCACATGCCCCGCCATACGCGCAAGCAACCGGTTCGCGCGCCCCGGTATCGAATTCCCTTCATGAAGCAATATCGCCGCGCCACGCACTTTACCGGCCAGCACCGCCGGCGCGCTGGTGAATCCGCCCATCGCCATCACTGCATCCGGCTTGAACCTGCCGAATAAACGCAGGCATTTATAAAACGAGACCGCGAGCTTAAAAGAAAAAACGTGCAATCGCCGCGGACTGAGGCCGATCGCCGGCAACCCGGCCACATCGATATCGGCGCCGGTAACTGCGTAACTATCGATCTTCTTCTCCGAAACAAGCATCAACACCCGAGCGCCGGCTTGTTTAAGGCGCTGACCCAAAGCCAGACCGGGAAACAAATGCCCGCCCGTTCCCCCACAGGCAATGGCAATTCGAGGTGTATTTTCGTTTTCGCTCATCTCAAGCAGTAAGCGGCTTGGTTTCGTAAAATTCATTCGACGCCTCGATTACTTCCGAAGGCTGGTTCGCAAATCGCGCCACACTGATCATTATCCCCACACAAAACATAAGTACCACGAGGTTGGAACCGCCATAACTGATAAACGGCAGGGGCAAACCCTTGTTGGGGAACAGACTCGTTACCACACCGATATTGATTATCGCCTGAACCGAGATAGTCAGCGTCACACCCGCCGCAAGGAGAAATCCGAATAAGTCCGACGCCTTCCAGGCTATCCGCAATCCCGCAACAGTGATCATTAAGTAGAGGCATACCACTCCAAGCGTCCCGGCAATACCCATCTCTTCGCCTATCAGAGAAAAGATGAAATCCGTTTGTTGCTCGGGAATGTATCCGTACTTCTGTACGCCGTCTCCAAGACCGCGTCCATCGAGGCCGCCTGCGCCTATAGCTATCTTGGACTGATATCCCTGGTACCCCACGCCCTGCTTGTATTCCTCCTGGTACAACCAACCCTTGGTTATCCGGTTCAATCTCAAGGGATTATGCCATATCATAATCCCCAACAGTGCGATTCCGCATACGATCGGCACGGCTATATGCAAAATCCGCGCGCCGGCCAGGAATAACAAAGAAAAACTCAGGGCGGCGAACAGCATCGTGGTACCCCAGTCCGGCTCCAAAAAGATTAACCCCAGAAAGACGCTCATCACGGCCACCGGATAAACCATGCCGTACCGAAGCCTTGCTATTCGTCCCTGGAACAGTGCGCCGTAATGCGCCCACCCGATGATTAATGCGACCTTCGCCAACTCGGAAGGCTGAAACCTAAACCCGAATATCCGAACCCAGCGCCAGGAACCGTTCGCATTCTCGCCTATTCCCGGGATCAACACCAAAATCAGAAGAACGAATGAGATAAGCACCATGAACAACGAGACATAACGCAGATAACGATAATTCAATAATGCCGCAAACAGGCATCCCGCCGCGCCTATCACACAAAACACCGCCTGACGCTTGAAGAATTCCGAGCTCTCATGCGCGACCTGATAACTTGAAAGCGCGACCAGCCCGATCATTATCAATGCCGCAACACCCACTATTACTGTTGTAACAGACCATTTCATTCGGCCGTTTCCCTAAAACCTTTCTTCGGAATCCTTCCGGTTCGCTTCCCTACCCCGCTTCATCGGCGGGAACACGAACTCCCGGTTGTGCCGGAACCCGTGCCCCGCCGGGCGCCGTTCATTCAATACCCCAGGCAGGCGCTTTCGCTACCGCGCCTTCCCGGAAATACTCCGTTATTCTTATTCACCGGCACTCGCACTCGGTAGTACCAGCTTCTGCCCCACCAGTATCCGATCCGTCCTCAAATTATTCGATTCTTTTAGCGCGCTGACGGTCGTCCCGAATTTACGCGCAATCCCAATCAGCGTATCGCCCGACTGCACAACGTAAGTGTTCCCGTCGTCAGCGGGCGCCGCGGCGGATTGCTCCGCAGCCGTAGGCGCAGGGATCACAATTTTCTGACCGATCTGTAGCCGCCGCGGATCAAGCCCGGGATTGGCATCCACGATCGCTTTAACCGATACACCATGGTCTTTGGCGATCTTGTAGAAGCTGTCGCCGCTCTTGACCGTGTACTCCGTTCCGAGCGATTGAGGTTGCGGCGTGGTAGTTAATTCCTGAGTTTCGCCTTGCGCTCCCATTCCCATCAGGTTCGTTTCCTGCCTGCCATCCGTCGCTGCACCTAGATTGGTTTCTCCTGCTGCCGGGACATTTGTCTGCTCCTCGGATGGGAATGTCTCGGGAAAATCGGAAGGATCAAACGGTGGTAATTCATTCGTCATTTGACCCGTTTCCTCCGCATTAGCCAATTCACCGGATGTATCCGCCTGTCGCTTACACCCCTGCATCAGCAAACTTCCGAACAGGACGATATGTATTGCAACAATCGTCACTGCCGCGATTACCAGATTCGATTTGCCTCTGGATTTCTTGTTTTCCAGGAATGAACCCTGGGGTATTAATGGATTCTCGTTCTTCATAACTTTGGCGCTCTTTCTTGTTGTTTCTCATTCCGGTCACCGGCGCCTTATCCGAAACGGCCGCCGGCAACGCATAAATTCATTCATTAAACACGAACCTCTCTTCACCGCGATCAGCCGGGCCGCCGAATCCGGCGCTGTCGCCCTTTTCCAGCAACCAAGACTGAACGGCCCTGCGGAACTCGAAGCCACGGTGTTGATAATTATCGAACATGTCAAAGCTCGAACAAGCCGGCGAGAGTAAAACCACATCGCCCGCCCGAGCTATTTCGGCCGCGCCGTATACGGCGTCAACCATACTAACAGCCATGGAACACGAAACAAACCTCCTCCAGGCCCCGTACAATTTCGGCGCCGCTTCCCCGATCAGAAACACCTGTTTCACATGCTCGCCCAGTACATTACCAAGCCCTTCATAATCCAGCCCCTTATCGCGGCCTCCCGCCAAAAGCACCACGCCCGGTCGCCTCGTTGCCTCGGCGGAAACCGCGAGCACGGCCTGACCGACCGCATCGATATTCGTAGCCTTCGAGTCATTGACAAAACGCACACCACAATACTCGGCAACGAATTCGCACCTGTGCGGTGCGGGACTGTATTCGAGCAACGCGCGCTTGACCTCATCCAACGGCGCGCCCACGACGTATGCCACACCCAATGCCGCCATTGCGTTTTCAACATTATGCAACCCGGTAATCTTCAAGTCATCCACGGCCAGAATCACCTCCGGCCAACCGTCTAACCTCGCCCGGATGCAACCGTCACCCATAAAAAGTCCAGCTTCCCCGTCCGTCGCACTGTAAGTAATCACCTTAGCCCTCGGCGCAACTCCCAGCCGCCTCAAGAGTTCAAGGGCGTCACTCTGGATCACGGCTGAATCCGTTCTGCGCTGGTTTATGAAAAGCCGGGACTTGATCTCGGCATACTCGTCAATCGACTTATGCCTATCCAAATGATCCGGCGTTATGTTCGTCAATACACCGACGTCGGCCCTGAATTCATCAATTGTCTCCAGTTGAAACGAGCTTATTTCAAGCAGCGCATAATCCGGGCTAGGCGCCGCATTACAAACAGCCGAAAAAGGCAGCCCTATATTCCCCGCCGCGGTAAGATCGAGTCCGCCCGCCTTCAAGGCGGCCTCGATAAGTTCCGTCACCGTCGTCTTACCATTTGTACCGGTAACAGCGATGACGGATGAACCGCAAAAACGGAAACCCAGCTCGACCTCACTAATTATGGGTACGCCGCGCCGCCGCGCTTCAATCACAAACGGATTATCCATCGGGATGCCCGGACTGAGAACGGCGACGGCAAATTCCACCTGCGGCAATGTCCTCGCACCCAACCACACGCCGGCGCCGGCGGCCCTCAACTCCGCGGCATCACGGCGCAAGCCCTGTGTGTCGGCGCCGTCTACTGCGGCAACCGTCGCGCCTATGGACATAAGAAGCCTACACGCGGCGGCCCCGCTGGCCCCCAGGCCGATCACCAGTACATTTTCTTTTTCGAATCCGTTTGTCATCTTACATGATCCGGCCGGTTTCCCGGCGCGAAGTGATCATCTTAACTTCAATGTACTCAATGCAATTATTGCAAACAATATACTAACAATATAAAAGCGCGTCACTATCTTCGATTCATACCAACCGAGTTTTTCAAAGTGATGGTGCAGTGGTGACATCAAGAACAAACGGCGCCCCTGACCATACCACTTACGCGTGATCTTAAACCAATAACGCTGCATCATCACGGAAACCGCCTCCACCACAAACACGCCGCCGGCGATCAACAGCAAAAACGGCTGGTGTATAAGGACGGCGATTATCCCCAGGGCGCCGCCCAACGCCAATGATCCGGTATCGCCCATGAACATCTGCGCCGGATGACAGTTATACCAAAGAAAACCGAGCCCGGCGCCTATCATGCCCGCGCAAAATACCGTCAACTCACCGGCGCCTGCGACATACGGCACCTGCAGGTACTCGGAAATTTTCACATTACCCGCCACGTATGTCAGAACCAGGTAAACGAATGAAACGGTCAGCGTACATCCGATCGCCAACCCGTCCAAGCCGTCTGTCAGATTGACCGCATTCGAGCTGCCGACAATCGCGAAAATGGTGATAACCAATCCCACCAGGGCCGCATTGCTTAATACCGGATACTTGTAAAACGGCACCATGATTTCACTGATCAAAGACTTGGTCTCCGGCAGCCGCCAGAGGTATACGCCAATGAACAATGCCAACAACACCTGCACCCAGAGCTTGATCGACGACCTCGAACCCCTGCTGTCGCCGCGCGTTACCTTCAGATAATCATCATAAAAACCCAGCGCCGCGAGCACTATCACGGACAACAAGGTCAAAACCACCAGCTCGTTCAAGCGCGTCCATAACAGCGCCGAAAGATCGAGTATCAAAACGACCATCGCCCCGCCCATGGTCGGCGTACCTGTCTTGTCTATTATCCTCGCCACCATTCCGCCGCACTCCTCGGCCTTATCCTGATACTCTTGGCCGAGCTCCAACTTCCGCAGGGCGCGAACCACCTTCGGGCCGAAGTACCAGCTCAATACCAATGCCGTCAAGGCCGCGCACGCGCTCCTGAACGAAATGTAATTGAACACCCGGAGAAATGAGAGCGGCTCCTCCCAGTCAGTACCCTGGATCGCCGATTGAATAAACTGTGCTATATAATAAATCATCGATTCCCCGCTACTTCACCCTTACGCCCCATCATCTCTCCAATCCGTTCAAGCCGCAAGACTCGGGATGCTTTAATTAGGACCGTATCTCCCGGCGCGGCAGAGTGCATAATAAATTCGGCCGCCGTGGACGGTGATACGAATTCGCGCACGAGCGGCACACCCGCCGCCCGTCCGGCCTCGGCCGTGATATGCGCCGAGTCGCCTACGGCAATCAATACATCCACACCCAAGCCTCCCGCCAGACCTCCGATCTCTGCGTGCGCGTCCGCCACCGTATTACCAAGCTCGGCCATCTCACCAAGCACCGCTATCCTTCGTCCGGAGACGGGCATATCACGCAGTGTCTCCAGCGCGGCGCGCATTGAATCCACGTTGGCGTTGTACGCGTCATTCAGTAAACGCACACCATCGCACTCGATAAGCTCCATCCTCATAGGCGGACGCTCGCAATCCTCCAGACCCCGTTGTATCTGGTCCGGACTTATACCGAGTTCAGCGCCGACGGCGACCGCATAAGCCGCATTCAACGCCTGGTGTCCGCCGATCATCGGCACGCGATAGCGTCTATTATACACAGGCATACCCGTCGTCAGACTAAATTCCGTACCGTCAAATCCCGTATGAACACCGCTTATCCGCCAATCCCCGGAGCCACTCATGCCCACCATTATCGCCAGCGACTTACTATGCTCCGCGATTTCGATGCACCTGCGGCAATCAGCAGATGTAAACAGAGAACCACCCGCCGGCAGGTACTCGGCCAATATCCCCTCTTCCTTCGCCACGCCGTCCAAATCCTCAAAAAACTCCAAATGCTCACGTCCTATCCCGGTCAACACACCAACCTCCGGACGCGCGATCTCGAGCAACCCCTTCAGCTCCCCCGGATGATTCGTGCCCAGTTCGATCACCGCCACTTCATGCCGCTCCTCCAATTGCAGTAGTGTTACCGGCACACCTATATGATTATTGAAACTCAGCACACTCTTGAGCACGGGATACGAGCGCGAAACAACGGACGCTATCAACTCCTTGACCGTCGTCTTCCCGTTCGATCCGGCTATCGCTATCACACGCACGTCGAAGTCATTGCGATATGTAGACGCCATCCGGCCAAGCGCCGTGATCGTGTCATCGACGCGAATAATTCCGGCCTCCGACGGCGCTTCGAATTCCTCATCGCTACAAACCACTACGCCCACTGCGCCTTTTCTTATGCATTCGTGCACAAAGGCATGTCCATCGAAGTTCTCCCCGCGTATCGCAACAAACAGATCGCCCCGCTGAATGCGCCGCGAATCCGTACAAACACGATCGACGACGACACCGCCGTCGGCGCCTGACAACTCGCCCTCGCACGCATCCGCAAAAAATTTAAGCGTCCTTTGTTCCATCCTGTTCAAAAAGTCTATCGACCGCCGTTCTCTTTTCTGTTTTCTTTGAACCCCATATATCCAAGCACTTCGCATGCGTGGATTCTGTCGTCGAACGGCACAACCGTGTCTTCGAACTCCTGGTAAGTCTCGTGTCCCTTACCCGCTATCAGGACGGTATCGTCCTTGTGCGCCGAGCGTATAGCGGTGTCAATGGCCCTTCGCCGATCCAGCTCGACTATATACCCGCTTGTCTTTACCTTTTTGAATCCGTTTTCTATCTGCTCTGCTATATCGGCTGCCGCCTCTTTCCGGGGATTATCACTTGTAATAATCGTAAAATCAGCAAGCCGCGCAGCCGCTTCACCCATTCTCGGGCGTTTCCCCGGATCACGATTCCCGCCGCAACCAAAGGCCAGTATCAATTTACCGGGCGTAACCTCGCGCAATATATCGAGCACATTTTTCAGCGCGTCATCGGTGTGCGCATAATCGACGAATACACCGAAAGGCTGTCCGCAATCCAGGCGCTCCAACCTCCCGGGAACACTTGGAAATGATTCCAGCGCCTCCTTCATAAAATCGCATTTAACGTTCATGGCTGCGGACGCACCGATCGCCGCCAGTACGTTATAAACATTATGTCTTCCGATCAGATTCAAGGTGCAATCAAAATCAAAGCCCGGACCGGTCACGCGCATCGCCGTCCGCAAACGGCCCAGTCGAATATTAATAGCTTTAATCATCGCCGGCTCCGACAACCCATACGTCATATTCACCGCCGCCTTGCTCTCTTCTATCAGGCGCGCGCCGAATTTATCGTCTATGTTAACGACAGCCGCGTTGGGCCGTAGGTCTTCGCGAAGTCCGTCGAAGAGTTTTTTCTTTGACTCGAAATACGGCTCCATTCCTCCATGGTAATCCAGGTGATCCTGAGTGAGATTGGTAAATAGCGCCACGTCAAAGCCGATACCGAGCACGCGCTTTTGGTGAAGTGAATGCGAACTGACCTCCAGAACACACGCCTTGCAGCCGGCGCGAACCATCTGGGACAGCATCGATTGTAAGTCCAGCGCCTCCGGTGTCGTGCGTTGGGCCGGAATCATGCGCTCTCCAATCTCGTACCTGATCGTACCTATCAATCCGGTGCGGATACCGGACACCTCGAGCATACGTTTCAGAATAAACGAAATGGTCGTCTTCCCATTGGTACCCGTAATCCCGATCACCTTCATTTTCCGGGACGGCCGGTCATAGTATACACAAGAAATCAGGGCCAGCGCTTCGCGCGCGTCTTTTACGAGTATTTTGGCCACCCGCGGCGGCACGAACGCATCACGCTCGCATACAACCGCCGAAACTCCCCGCGAGACCGCGTCAGGAATAAAATCATGCCCATCGAAGTGTTGTCCCGGTACGGCTATAAACACCATACCCGGCGTTATGCGGCGGGAATCATAGTTTATTCCCAAGACCTCCCTGTCGAGAGGCCCCTCCACACTCACAGCTTCAATGCATGATATCAATTCCTTAACACGCATAAACTAAATATCACTTTATCCGGCGCCGCCGTCCACTCCCGAACGGACCCACCTTGTTCTTACGGATTCATCGTCGCGCGGCTCGGGCGGCACACAAAGGTAAGCGGCGGTTTTTCCGGCGATTTCGTTGAAAAACGGCGCCGCCGCGATCGACCCGTAGTATCCGTTGTGCGGTTCATCGACGAATACGGCAATGCATACCTCGGGATTATCCGCAGGGAAAAATCCTATAAACGATGCAAAATACTTGCCGGGCAAATATCCGCCGCGCCCCGGTTTCTGCGCGGTACCGGTCTTTCCGGCAACCGAGTAATGTTCCAAGGCCGCAGCCGGCGCCGTGCCGTTGGTGGTGGCGACCATCTTCATGGCCTCGATCACCCTCGCCGCCGCACCCTCGCCGATCACACGCCTTACCGGCTGCGGATGATATCCGGTAATGACTTCGCCGTTTCCGCCCAGAATTTTATCCACCAACATCGGTCGCATCAGCACACCGTTGTTAGCTACAGCGCATGCGCTCATGGTCATTTGCAACGGCGTAACCGCCACACCTTGACCGATGGGTATCCTGCTTATCGATATTCCGCTCCATTTGTCGACCGGATGCGTTATGCCGCTGACTTCACCCGGAAGAGGTATCCCCGTCTTTTCACCAAAACCGAATCTTCGGATGTACCGGTACAAGGTCTCGGCACCCATACGTATACCGATCTTCGCAGCGCCGATGTTCGAAGACTTCGCCAAGACCTCTTTAACGCTCAGTGTACCGTATGAATGATGATCCCGCAGCGTTCGGCCCATGAAGAAGAACCTGCCGTCCTCGCAGAAAAACTTATCCGCCAACGACACCAAGCCCTCGTTAATCGCCGCGGACACCGTAATAACCTTGAACGTCGACCCGGGCTCGGCAATGTCCGAAATCACCCTATTACGCCGCCATGCCGTAGGATACTCACCCGGTGAGTTCGGATCGTAGTTCGGCAGGGTCGCCATCGCCAGCAGCCTGCCGGTGCGCGGCTCGATTACGATTGCCGAAGCACTTTTCGGATTGTGCTTGGCGACCAACCCTTCAAGCGCCTCCTCGGTGATCTGTTGAATCCTCGCGTCGATCGTCAATACTATATCGAATCCATCCCTGGCCCTCAGATCCCCGGTGCGAAATGTAAAAATCTCCGAACGCCCGCTCCGCAATAATGTCTCCCTCCATCCGGACGCACCGGTCAGCCAGGGATCAAACGAGCGTTCTATACCATTAACGCCGACCATATCCACCACGCGCCTGCCATTGACATCGCGCTCCTCGATCCTCACGAAGCCGAGCAGGTGCGACGCGAGTTTTGCATTGGGATAAATCCGGCGCTGACGCTCGATGCGATCCGCGAAAATCCCCATTTTCTTTAACCTATCTATGAACACCCTCTCTTTATACGGCAACCCGGATGTATCAAATCCCAGGTCAAGCTCCGACATGACCTTATCGACCCGCTTCCAATCATCGAGTTCCACGTTATGCTTCAAAACCACATACTGGTTTGTAACAACCTCACCATCGACCAACCGTGTACGAACCTTGATCTTATCGGCGAGCTTATCCACCTGATACCCAAGCAACGGCGCAACGGCGCGGGCGACTTCGCGGTTATACCCGCCTATCACACTCGGATCCGCACACACGGTTTTCACACGGATACTCGTCGCCATGAGATTTCCACGCCGATCGAAAATATCGCCCCTCATCGGCGGTGATACCTCTGTAAACTCGGTCAATTCTTCAGAATTATCTCTATACCGTTCATAACCAAGCACCTGCAGGTTATAAATAGTGATGCCCAAGGCGATGAATCCGCAGGTCAATACCGACGCAATAACGATCAAACGCCTGCATTGGACGTGCGTTATATGGTTTCGGGTTTTCAGTTCATCGCGTCTCATCTCGTATCGTATCGCTTTAAAGCCCGCTTAAATTCGCTACTTAACCCGGGTACTGCTCCGCTTCCATAGCCCCGCCTGTAAATACGGATTCTCGATCCCGTCGGATGCAGGCGCCGGCTCGGGAATTCGTATCACATCTTCGGGATTCGGCGGACGCAGGTTAAGACCGAAACTCTCGATCCGCAGCTCAATCACACGCGGTAATCGCAGATACGCCAAGTGATTGCCGAGCTGCTTGTTCCGCAAGGTGTATACGGCCAGGCCCTCCTCCTTCTGCTTGATCCTCTCGCCCAACCGATCGAGTTTAGCCCTGAAAAAAATGTACCAGAGGCAAGCCCCGCCTATCGCCACACAGACCAGTAAACCGATCAGCGCGGGACCGAACTTGATTGTTACGGGCTGTTTTGCTTTTTTACGGGGCATAAATCTTCTCGAATACCCTCATTTGCGCGCTACGCGCCTTGGGATTCCTCTTCTGTTCCTTCTCACCCGGCATAACCGGGCTGCGCGTCAGGTTCCTTAAACGCGGCGGACGCGGCCGGCGAAACTCCGGCTCATCAACGTCGCCTTCAACCTCATAATTCCGCGACAAGGTGCGACCAAACTCCTTCACTATCCGCGCTTCCCCAGAATGAAATGATATGACCACCAATCTCCCCCCCACCTTCAACACGCGCCATGCCGCTTCCAACCCGCGTTCCAAAACTCCGTATTCGTCGTTAACCACGATCCTTAACGCCTGGAATACTCGCGTCGCCGGATGAATCCGCCCTGTCCGCATCGGAACGGCGCCCTCGATCAACGCAGCCAACTCGGTTGTCGTCCTTAACGGCGCACGCCTGCGCCTCGTCTCTATAGCGCGCGATATTCTACCGGCGAATCTCTCGTCGCCGTACCGGCGAAACACACGCGCCAGCTCCGACGCATCGAATTCATTGACCACCCGCGCGGCGGTCAGTGCGCTTCTCCTGTCCATCCTCATATCCAACTCCGACTCCCGGTAAATACTGAATCCCCGCTCACCCGACTCCAACTGCGCGGAACTTACTCCCAGATCAAGCAGCACACCGTCGCATAAACCGGCCGGCACCCATTCTCCGAGTGTATCGAAATTCGCACGCCGTAAATCGAACCTGCCATGGAACGGGGCAAGCCGTTCGAGCGCCGCTTCAACCGCGCTGTCATCACAATCGCACGCATATAAAAACCCATCCGGCGCGCTCTTCTCCAAGACCATCGCCGCGTGTCCGCCGCCACCCACCGTTGCATCCACATACACCCCACCTGAGCGAGGCTCGAGCGCTCGTATCACCTCGCCGGGCATTACGGGCCTATGCTCATAATCCATCACTTTCCACCATGCACAAGAACCGCATCATCTCTTTTATCCTCCGGGCAACGCATTATTTCCGGTATAACCCTGTTCTTCGAGGAATCCACTACGACCGGTCTTGCGGGACGAAACATGTCTTTGCGCTCGTCGGCGCGCACCACTTCGTAATCACTGTCCGTCAGCTCGTTCCGCACTACACGAACCGATTCCAAAGAAGGCTTGTCGGCCCGCGCCGCGCCCTTCGAACAAAACCATCTGAAGCCGACCCATCTTAATTTCTGGCGCTCCGCCTTTGATCGAGTTCGCATTCCGGATACTATTTCCTTTCCAGACCGTGGTGAATCCTTTACGGGGCTCGTTGCCCGATCCTTTTCCCCCGGCGCCGGCGTCCCGTCACGCCGAGTAAGAAAACCGAAAAGCCACCCCGTCTTTGCCGCACCCTTAGGCGCGCGCGTCGGAGCAACCGAATTCTTGCCGCCGAACCGCGGCATCCAATTCCGCGCCAGCCTGTACGGCGGCGCTTCGTCCTTGCCACTCTCGAGTGTGTGGCCGACAGTTAATAGTTGCATCAAACTCATAATTAAATCATCTTGAATGCTTCCGGCAGCAGTCCGCTGTCCTCCGCATATGCTTCCTCGTAACGCTCGGGATTCCAGATTTCGAATCTATCAACCAATCCGGCAAGAACAGCTTCCTTATCCAACACCGCCGCCTTCATCATCTCCTCCGGGATACAGATTCGTCCCGCCTTATCCAACGCCACCCTGTGCGACTTTCGCCCTAATAATCGGCGCAACGCCTCGGCCTTGGGATCCGAATACGGCATTGCCTTTATCTTAGCCACCAAGTCGTCCCACTCCGACGGCGGCAAAACCAGTAAACACGCGTCCTTGACCGTACCCCTCGGCCAGAGGATCAACGTAAATATCGTGTTTGGCCGTGACGGCCGCCACTTGGCCGGTATCTGGACGCGGCGCTTCTCGTCTATTCCAAAGCGATAGACGTAATTGTAAAAAACCATCTCGTTATCCTCAGCCGCGTTCATAAGATCAGGCACAACAACAGCACCATACCCGTGCCACACTTGATAATACTATTAACCCCTTTTCCTCCACTGAACGCAAATAAAAAAATGCGGTCTACCGCATTTTTTTTCTAACCGCCCAAAACACTAAACATCACGCAAACCCCGCCTTTTCTTTGTATCTGGCTGATTACCAGTCTGTTATGATAATCTATCCCATCATTTCTCCAAACGTGGCGAGACATCCGCACGCGACCGATTTTTTTGCATAAGTGACTGATTCACAAGATGTTAAGTGCCACCATCATCCGAACCCCACAAAAAACCGTCTTTTTCCCCACGGTTCTCCCACACTCAACCGAAAATCCAGGTATTTTCAAAGAGCAAAGCTCAACCAAATCTCCGGTTGCAGTATGGTTTAATCGGAAATGAATGTCAATCCGCCTCATTCCATGACTGCAATTCAGACACTGAGATAAAATTTGGGGGAATCGAGGTTAATGAAAAAGAGGGCGATAGCCACGGCCGGAGCGCGGCTGTGTCCGGAGGATCAGCCGCAGGGGCTCCGAATGCCACTCCTTCATTCGATTACCAGGGCCCACTCTACATAATAGGCCGGCATACGGATATAGAAGCACGAACCAAATCCATTCAGGGTAGTATTAATCTTGAGGTTTCGAGCCTGCCGTTCTAGGCATTTCCTCAATGAAATATTTTAATCCTTGTTACGGTGAATCCTATTCCTGCGCCCCCGAATGCATCTCGATCATGTGAAATACGGCGCATAAGGCCGTAATAATGAAAATGGATAATTTTCGCACCGACTGATCCTCATACAGCGAGGGAAATGGTATATTCCAGGTTTAGTTTTGAGTCTGCATTTTCACCATGATTTCCGCAAAGGCAGTCCGTCGAATGATATAATAAAATCGGCTATTGATTTGGCTGCACGGATTGGAACCAATCTGTGACTTTTTTCGTCAGTTTACGTGCAACTCCAGGGTATATCTCCGCTAGATTCTCGGATTCACCCGGGTCTGTAATTAAGTTATAAAGCTGCCGTCTGCCGCCGTCGTAGTCACAGAGCAACTTCCATTTTCCAAGCCTGACGGCAAGGTCGGGCAGATTTTTGAAGCCATAGAAATTCTTTCGATCCGGCGGGCGACTGAAGAATATCGGCGACTTTCGTGAAGCGTGTGATTTTCCCAAAAGAGTCTTTGAAAGGTCTTCGCCGTCATAATCGGAATGTGCTTGCCCCTTTGTGTCCGTCAGTGCCAACAGCGACGGGACAATGTCTATGGCGGCGAAAACGGAATTCGTATTCCGCGTGCCGATGGCGTCCTTGTCTATCAAGCCGGGCCCCCAGACTATCAGAGGCGATCGAACACCGCCTTCATACAAATGCGTCTTATATCCTTTCAAGGGCACCGGCCGACCTGCACCTAGCTCAGGTCCGTTATCCGAACATATAAGAATGACGGTATTATTGCGGAGCCTGTCATTATTACGGACGTAATCAAACAGCTTACCGAACTGCCCATCCATTGCCTCGAGCACACCAAGATAACGTTCGCGTTTACTGCCGTCGCCCCATTTATCGATAGGCGGCCAAAAAGGGCTGTGAACATCGTCAGGCCAAACGTTGACATAGAAAGGTTTGCCATCCTTCCGTGCATTTTCCATGAACAAAATTGCGGCATCAATGAATCCGCCCGTGATTTTGGAGCGTTGCATCCAGGTTACTGGCCCACCCAATCTTTCGGCGTCCGCCCATATTCTCCCCACTTCGCCGTTAGGTTTCTTTGTCAACGGTAAAAGTTTGGCTCCAAGCCCTTCGAAATTCGTCAACGACTTATCAAATCCATAGTCGATAATCGACGGCGCGTTGGTAACGTCTCTTTGTCCGCCCATATGCCATTTACCAAAATGCCCTGTTGCATATCCATTGTTTTTCAGACTTCGCGCGAGCATCGGCGCCTCAGGGTCGAGCCAATCGGCAATATCGCGGACCTTATTGCGAGCATGACTCGCCAGGTACGATGTAATATTCCAACGTTGTGGATATGTTCCGGTAGAGATTGCTATGCGCGAAGGCGAACAGATAGGTGAATTTACGTAAAACTGTTCAAACGCAATTCCTTCAGCGGCCATCTTATCGATGTTCAGTGTTTCCGCGTCTCGATTACCGAAACACGATAAATCAGCCCACCCCATATCATCGATAAAGACCATTATAATATTGGGGCGGTCTGCAGAATCAGCAGAAAGACCGACACAAGACGAGGCCACCAGGGCTGCGCAAGCAAGAGCAATCGCCGGGAAGTTACATCGCATCATTGTCATAGCATCATACTATTCGTTGTAGTGAATGGTTTTTAGGGATAAATTAATACTGAAACATTATCAATAAATCCTTCCCGGTTACGAATCCCAAATCAAAAATCACTCTTGCGCATTCACTGTATTGGGTATTTCTGCAAAGTCCGAACTGGCGCTGTCAGAATGTGAATATCGTTGTTGAGCGGAATCAAGATACATGGCGCTTATCTTGTGGGTGATACGTTCGTGCTCGGCTACGGAGATCAGGCCGTTATGTACTTTTTTCCAGCCTTCGACTCGAAGCGAATGCCAGCCGAAACGCGAGGCGATATTCCGCAATTGAACAGTCTTAATGCCGGGCGCAAGTGTATCGGCGATATAATCGTTCATTAAAAAGAACTCGAAGAGCGCGGTACGCCCGCGGAAACCGTTGTTATTGCACTCGAGACAGCCTGTTCCGGTCCATGCTCTTGCTTCTTCCAGGGGTATAGAAAGTGTTTCAGCCATTTCCTCTCTTAACTCGAGGGGGAACTCGGTATCTTCGGTCATGCAATTTCTGCATATACGCCGGGCGAGGCGTTGCGCGATACTGCAGACCAGCGAGGAACCTATGAGGAACGGCTCGATCTTCATCTCTATCAACCGCGCAACGGCGCTGACACTGTCATTTGCGTGCAGCGTTGAAAACACTAGGTGCCCCGTTTGCGCGGCGCGGATGGCGATTTCCGCGGTTTCCAGGTCGCGTATCTCGCCGATCAAGATAACATCCGGGTCGTGGCGAAGCACGGAGCGCAGGCCCGAGGAGAAGGTAAGCCCTATTTCCTCGTTGGTCTGAATTTGCGACACGCCGTCGAGCTGGTATTCGATAGGGTTTTCTATAGTTATGATTTTACGCCCGGCGTCGTTTGCATTTGCCAGGGCCGCATAGAGTGTAGTGGTTTTACCGCTGCCTGTCGGGCCGGTGATGAGCACCATACCCTGCGGAAGTTTGGTAAGGGATTCGAGGATCGCCTGTTGATCCGGCTCCATACCGATCTGTCCCATATCCAGGAAGAGGCTCTGCCGCCCGAGAATCCTGAGGCAAACGGCCTCTCCGAATTTGGTTGGTATTATTGATACACGGAGCGAGTACTCCTCATCGCCGGTCTTCATCGCAATTCGCCCGTCATGCGGTATTCGGCGTTCCGCGATGTTCAGTCCGGCCATGATTTTTATCCTTGAAACGATGGATTCGTAGAGTTGCCGCAGATCGGACGGCACCGGCACATCCTGGAGAACGCCGTCGATCCTGTAGCGCAGCCGGATTGTATTGGCGTACGGCTCGAGGTGCACGTCCGTGGCGTCCAACCGCAGAGCCTCGAGCAGCACCTGGTCGACAAAGTTCGATATCGAGGCCTCAACGGCGGACGTCTCCTCGGGCAGTTTAATATCGAAAACCTTTTCCTGGGTAATGTTTCTGAAACCCTGGCCTTCCCTGAGCTGTTGAACGGTGTCGGCGCCGAGCCCGTAGTTCTTCTTTATAAATGCGTGGATTCCACTGGGTGTTGTTATCGCAAGCTTGATCCTCTTGCCCAGCATGAGCCGGAGGTTGCCCTGATCGTTTACGTTTGGGAGATTACCGAAGGCCAGGGTGACTTGTCCGGCCTGCTGTGCAACGGGGACGAACCTGTAGTGCAACACGAGTTTCAGCGGGATTTCTTTCAGCACCGACTTATCGGGTTTCAATTCTTCTGCCGGGATAAACTCGCGTCCGGTCAATTCCGCCAAAGCGCGATAAGTCTCCTCCTCGGAGGCATAGTTCAGATCGACTATTGCGCGGTGTTGTGGAATGTTCAGCCTGGCTTGCCTGCGTTTGGCGAGCTCGAGCTGGTTATGCGTCAACACACCGCGTTCCAGCAGCAAATCACCTACATCGCGTCTTTTCGTATTCTCGTTCATCAACTGGCCGTTCAAGGCTGAATTTCAGCGTTTGAATTGAAAGGAATTTCGACTTTTCCGCCGGCCTGGTTCGTTAATACCAGGTTTCCGGTCAATATCTCGGATACATTATAATCCTTAGTCACATTATCTCCCAAACGCACGGTTATCAATTTTTCATCGACCTGAACATAAGCGATATTCTCGCCCATGCTTGTGGTGAGGTTACCCTGGTATGAAATCACTATAGGCGGAGGCGGCGGCTTCTGTTCCGGCTTCTCTTCCTCTTTGGGCGGCGCGGGTTTCGGCTTATCCTGAGAAACAAAGAAAGGATTTGATACATTTTCCGCTTTTGCAAGCGTGGGGATGTTATTCGTTGAGAATAACGACTCGATCAGTTTAACGGTCTCTTCGGTCTTTGACGGCGGATCAAAGGCGGAGAGGCCTGAGGGTTTATTGAGCTGCTTGCTCATGTCCAGCGCTATAACGACAGCTAGAACAACCGGCCACGGGAGCAGCAACAGTGTTAAAACCAGTCTCTTATTCGAATAGTATCGCATACAAGGAATCGGCTACACGGCTATTTACCATCAAAGGCCTCATGGAAGAACAATCCTGATATCGTAGCATCGAGATGCACCTCTTCCGGGTTCGCGCCGGTCTTTTTTATCGTCAAGCCACTGATAAAAAGCGCCGGTTTATTCTTAAGTTCGGGGGCACCCAATTCTTCTCCAGTTAGTGGCATTGCGGCAATGAAATTAAAGACCGATGCCGCATTCCCCTTAAAATCCACTCTCACAGGCACCTGATAAAGCATGGCCCCGCCGTCGGCAGTCTCATGCGTACGTATCGGTTGAAGCGAAATGGAACTGCAATTTCCAACGCCGGACACAAGCGCGGTGGTCAGAATATGCCTGACAAATCCCAACTGCACCCACAGCAGTCGCGGATTCTCCATGCCGGATGAATATTCGGGAAAGCCGTCGAAGACACCGTTTTCCAACGAGGCATTCTTTTGCGAAACCAGTTGCCGTAATTCGTCCATCACTTGCAAGCGCGCCTGGTTGAAATCAAATAACTGAAATTGCGCTCGGGCGGAGGTGACAAAATTTGTTTCAAGTCGGACTCGGCGATGTATGGATTGTGATAATTGCGTCA
>JAIPKD010000045.1 GCA_021733835.1 Verrucomicrobiota bacterium | reverse complement strand
CTAGTTAAGGAGTCCGCGGCCGCCGCCGATGCCGAAACCGCCGCGACGGGCGAATCAGACCAGGCCATGGATCACTCGAACATGGACATGGACGCTACCTCCGAGCAGCCTATGACACAATCCGACGCCTACGTCTGCCCCATGCATCCTAGTATAGTAAGCGATGAACCGGGAGAATGCCCCATCTGCGGCATGGATTTGGTGCTCATGCAAAAGTCGGACGAAGCAGGCATAGCCGGCCGCGCACCGGTCAAGCTGAACAACGACCAGATACAATTGATAAACATACGGACGGAAACCGTGCGCAAGGAGGATATAGATTTAGAACTCCGAACCGTAGGCGTCGTCGAGTACAACGAAGAACAAATACACAGCATCAATCCGCGAATCAACGGATGGATCGAGAAACTACACGTAAATAAAACCGGTCAATACGTTTCAAAAGGCGCCCCGCTGTTCAGCTTGTACAGTCCTTCCCTGTACTCGGCACAAAAAGAATACCTGCTGGCATTATCCGAATACGAAACAGCGAAGAATCTGTCCGAAACCTCCATCCCGGACAAAGGCGAAAAATTGATTCTCGAAGGCCGTCTCAAGAATGCGGCCGAGTTACTTGAAGCCACGAAGAACCGGCTGCAGCTCTGGGAAGTGCCGGAGGCCGAGATTCAGCGTTTAAACACCGAGAAAACGCCGTCGAAGACTATAACCATTAACTCGCCGTACTCGGGATACGTGATCACTAAACACATCGAAGAAGGCATGCGAATAAATCCAGGTATGACCCTGATGCGTATAGCCGACCTCGGCACGGTCTGGATATTAGCCGACGCATATGAATATGAGATTCCGTTTTTAGAGCAAGGCCAAAAAGTTTCCATCTATAAACACGGTACGGACAGCAAAGAATTTACGGGTACGATCGATTATATTTATCCGTACATGAATGAAAAGACCCGCACATTGAAGTTCAGAATCGTAGTTGATAACAGCGATTCGCGGTTCGCACCCGGTAATTATGTTAATGTTAAGATTTCCAAGTCCATCGGCTCACAACTTGTAATAAACGAAACAGCGGTAATAGACACAGGCGAGCGCCGGTACGTGTTCATAGAATCCGAGCCCGGGCATTTCGTGCCTGTACTGATTTCACTCGGCCCTAAGGCCGGAGACAAATTCGTCGTCGAGCACGGATTAACCGCCGGGCAAAAGGTTGTTACCGACGGCACATTCCTGTTGGACAGCGAGAGCCAACTGCGCGGCAAGCAAGCTCAAAGCGCCGATTCCGACGGCACGCAGCACAATCATTAGAAAGGCAATCATCAATCAACATTTGATATGGCACCCGAACAACACAAGGAATCCATAATCGAGCGGATCATAGGCTGGTGCGGTGAGAATAAGTTTATAGTCATCTCACTCACGATCCTATCACTGCTCCTCGGTACACTGGCGATGTACAAGGTCAAGCTCGACGCCATACCGGACCTCTCCGATGTTCAGGTAATAGTGTTCACCGAATGGAATGGCAGAGATCCGCAGTTGGTCGAAGACCAAATCACATATCCGATTGTAAGCACGTTATCGGCGGCGCCCAAGGTGAAATACGTCAGAGGTCAGACATTCTACGGTTTATCATTCGTTAACGTCATCTTCGAAGACGGCACGGACATGTATTGGGCGCGGGCACGCGTACTCGAATACATGAACCAGGTGTCGGACAAGCTGCCTGATAACGTAACTCCCAAGCTCGGCCCCGACGCAACGGGTGTAGGCTGGGTGTTCCAGTACGCGCTGGTCGATAAAACAGGCCAAAACAGCCTCGCTGATCTAAGGTCTTTCCAGGATTGGGTACTGCGTTATTACCTCCAGAACACCCCAGGCGTAGCCGAAGTGGCAAGTCTCGGCGGTCACGTAAGACAATACCAAGTGGTAGTGGACCCAAACAAGCTGCTGGCATATAATATATCAATCACAAAAATTACAGCGGCAATCAAGAATTCCAATAACGACGTGGGCGGACGCGTAATCGAGTTCGCTGAACGCGATTATATGATTCGCGGCCGAGGGTATATTAAAGACCTCGATGACATCGAGCAAGTCGCCGTCGGCGTCGATAAAAACGGCACACCGATAACCGTCGCGGATATAGCCGAAGTGAGGATAGGCCCCGAAATGCGGCGCGGCCTCCTGGATATCGACGGAAAAGGCGAGGCCGTCGGCGGGATCATTGTAATGCGGTACGGCGAAAATGCGCTGAAAACAATAAACGCCGTTAAGCAGAAGCTCAAAGATATTGAAAACTCGCTGCCGCCGGGCGTCGAAATCGTTACCGGATACGACCGCTCCGAATTAATCCTCGGCGCTATAGATAATCTAAAATTCAAACTAATCGAGGAGAGCCTGATAGTCAGTTTGGTTTGCCTCATCTTCCTGTTTCATTTCAGAAGCGCGCTGGTCGCCATACTTATTCTGCCCGCGGCCATTATTCTCTCTTTTATACCCATGACCGGACTGGGGATCACATCAAATATCATGTCCCTCGGCGGAATCGCAATAGCAATAGGCGCTATGGTCGATGCGGCGATTGTAATGATCGAAAACGCGCATAAATGGCTCGAACAACGCGAGCACGCGGAGAACAAGGCAGGTCTCGAAGGCCACGAGTCTTTGAGCGCCTACGAAAAGAGGCTCCTCGAAATGACCCGGGCGCAACTCATAATTAATGCAGCCAAGCAGGTAGGAAAACCTCTGTTCTTCTCGCTGGTGATAATAACCATATCCTTCTTGCCCGTGTTCGCCTTGCAGGCGCAATCGGGGAGATTATTCAAGCCCCTGGCGTATACCAAGACCTTCGCCATGGCCATCGCAAGTCTGCTCTCGATAACAATCGTTCCGATACTAATGCTCTATTTCATTAAAGGAAAGATTCGTTCGGAAAACCGTAATCCCATCAGCAGGTTCCTTATCGCGTTATATAAACCGGTCATGTCGGCAACAATCAAATACCGGTGGATAGCGCTATGCATAGCCATGCTGATCGGCGTCGCAACATACTACCCCGCATCGGAAACCGGCGCGGAATTCATGCCGCCGCTGAACGAGGGATCACTGCTGTTCATGCCCACAAGCGTTCCCGGCATATCAATTTCGGAAGCCAAAGAAACACTCCAGGCTCAGGATAAGATCATTGCAAGTATCCCTGAGGTCGATCGCGTTTACGGCAAAATCGGCAGGGCAAGGACGCCGACAGACCCCGCGCCGCTCTCGATGGTGGAAACCACTATTACACTCAAGCCCAAAGACCAATGGCGTCCAGGCATGACTTTTGATAAAATCCGAGAAGAACTCCGCGAAAAAGTCAATGTCCCCGGCATGCCTTCCATCTGGTGGATGCCGATCCAGACACGAATAGAAATGCTCGCCACCGGGATCAGGAGCCAAATAGGGATCAAGGTACTCGGACCAGACCTCGAGGTCATCGAGCAGATTGCAAAAGACATTGAATCCCTCCTCGGCAAGAACCCGAACACCGCCTCCGTATTCGCAGAACGCGTTACGGGCGGATACTACATCGATTTCGACATCAATCGAGAAAAGATTGCGCGCTACGGTCTCACAGTCGGAAATGTCGAAGAAATAATCGAAACCGCCATCGGCGGCAAAAACATTACCTGGACAGTGGAAGGACGCGAACGGTATCCCGTCAATGTCAGGTATGCCCGCGATTTTAGAGATGATATAGACGCGCTTAAACGTGTCCTTGTGCCGACACCGAACGGCCTGCAGATTCCAATCGGTGAGCTGGCCGATATACAAATTAAGACCGGGCCGCCGATGATCCGTGACGAAAACGGCATGCTCGGTGGATTCGTCTTTGTTGATACAAAGAATATCGACCTCTCCGCATACGTGGAAAACGCCAAACAATTAATAACCGATAACGTAGACATACCGGCCGGGTACTTTCTATCCTGGGGCGGACAGTATCAATATATGCAGAAGGCGAAGGAAATTCTGACCGTTGTAATCCCTATAACCCTATTCATAATATTCTTACTGCTTTACTTGAACTTCAAGAGTCTAGCCGAGGTATTAATCGTTTTTCTGAGCCTGCCTTTCGCGCTTGCGGGCGGAATATGGCTCCTGTGGTTGCTCGATTATAATTTCAGCGTAGCAGTGGCGGTGGGATTCATCGCGCTTGCGGGTGTGGCCGCCGAAACCGGCGTGGTGATGATCGTATACCTCGATGAAGCCTGGAAACGCCTTAAAAATGAGAAACCGGACTTCGGCGTCAAGGAATTGTACGACGCCGTCATCGAAGGCGCGGTCATGCGCGTACGCCCGAAAATGATGACCGTTACCGCCATAATCGCGGGATTAATACCGATCATGTGGGGACACGGCACCGGCGCTCAGGCAATGAAAAGAATCGCCGCACCGATGGTAGGCGGAATGGTAAGCTCGACCATCCTGACATTACTGATCATCCCCGTAATCTACTTCCTCTGGAAGAAGTACGAGGTGAATAAACGCGAGAAAACCTCGTAAATTGTACCGGCCCTTTCTACGACGTCGCAGATATCCGGCGGCGGCATCCGGTTTTCGTACAAACGTTAATTATACATAAACTGAACCGACACCACGCAGTCGGTGTCGACCCGCAACCGTATCCAATGCGCGGAAAATGCGTCGGGGAACTCATGATGACGATAGCCGTTAGGCGGCACATTAACCTTTTTATACTCGACCCATGAACCGTCACCCAAAAAATCCACTTCAACAGTGAACGTTACATAAGAATCCGACTCAGACGAAATATGCATGACCTTCTTGTCGAATCCGGTCATAAGAAATCTGTCTGAGACATCACCTGCATTCAACGGCGTATCCCACCAAACCGCACCCCAGCCGGTGGGCTTCCCGAATTGCGTAAGGTCATCTATATTCCCGAACCATAATCCCGATTGCGGCTGGCCGGTCGCGCGATCAGTCTGATTCCCGCCCAAAACCAGCATACCGTTCCAATAACAAAAATCCGGTATGATCCGCATATGCGCGCCCACCGGGCGCACGCCCCAAATCTTTCCGTCGTATACCTGCAGCGGCAGATCGTAAAAAATACCAAACGCGTCCATCAGATATCGCTCGGTCTGCGCTTCGCGGATGCGCATCCATTCAGTATTCCATGTATGATTCCATGACCGGCTTCCGAAGGGCATTCTATACGTTTCCCACTCGCCGTCACATAACGCCATGAGGATTACCGATCTTCTATCCCAACCGACAGCGAAAACGGGATTGTCGTATCTGCTTGCCCTTCCCGGGTCTTGTTTACCCGCAACTTCGATAAAGGCGGTCTTCTCTATGATCCGCCACGCCTCGCCGCCGTCCCACTCCGCCAGTCTGCCGGCATCGCGTCGTCCAAGGAACTCGGCCTCCTCATAAGTATTATTTGCTACAATCACCCTGCCCTGGCCTGTGAATCCCGCTTTGAAATGCGGCTGTCCGCTCGTAATCTCCAGCTCTTCCACCAAGTCGAAAAGCCGCCGCACCTCGAGATTCTCAACATCCACATCGAATAAAAGCCCCTCCATCGTCAGAAAATAGACACGCCCATTCGGCTCGGTCAGGTGACTCATGGTCGCTGTCAGACGATGTTCCTTGAGTTGCTCAATGACGCGGACGTCTCCCGTCGAATCGATCGCATACGGGCCGATGAATGCCTGACCGGAGGCCCAGTGTACATAACGGTTTGCGTAAGTCCCCGTTAACACCTCGGAGGCTGGATGCTTTTTAAACGTCATGTCCGGAGCGACCTCGTATAGTCCTATACCTTCACCGCTCTTATGGGATACATATCCAATCACCCACAACCTATCGGCCCACGGCACCAGAGCGCCCGTTCCCGCCTCTGAATCACTACCGAGACCGGGCGCGCGTATGGTCATGTGCGGAAATACACCGTTAACGTTCAGCCACGGCTTCGCAGCCTGCGTGTTAGCGCCTTCCTCATTGGACGTGTTGGCAACAAAGGTCTGCGCCGGCAACAGCGGCTGCAATTGAAAAAACAGTGAACCTATAAGCAGTGCGCGGATAAATAAACTTGTTTTTTTCATAACCCTATCAAACAAAAAAACGACCATTCCGTATGCCGAAATATATACGTCGCTTGTCATTCAGTCTCATCGATACAATACAGATAATCCTCGGAACGCAAATACAATCGCCCGTCGGACACCGCCATTGACGCATAATATCGGCCATCGAGCCGGTTCTCTGCAAGAACCTTGGATTCGGGCGTCGCGGTAATAATGGTCGTAATCCCCTCTTCAGACAGCAGATAGATCATGCCGTCGACCAAGACAGGCGACGCATAATAATGCCCGCGCATTCTCTGTTCCCGGACAATACGGCCGGTATCCTCTTCAAGGCACATTAAATTACCGGCCTCGTTTAGCGTGAACAAGTACGGACTCGAGTAAACGAATGACGGGATCATCGGCACGTTACTACGCTGCGCCCAAACGACGCGTGCGGACTCCGGATTCTGCGGTGTCCCCGGCTGTATGCCGCGTATCCTAGGCGCACCAAAGCCTGAGGCCGTATATACCAGGTTGTCGCCGATTACCACCGACGGCACCACGCCTTCACCCGTCGATTCGACCGTCCAGAGCCTTTCACCGTTACGAATATTAAATCCCTGAACCACATCACCCGCTGCGCTTACCAGTTGCGTGGTACGTTCATTTTCTAAAATATTCGGTGTTACATGTGCAATACGCGATAGTCCACGTTTTGCCTTCCATCGGACTTCACCGGTATTCTTATCGAGAGCGATTATAAACGACTTATCCCAAGGCTTCTGCCAACCCAGCCTCTTATCCTCGCCGGTACTGCTCTCATCAAAAGGAAACATCAATAATCCATCATGCAGCACCAGCGACGCCGCGATGCCGTGTCGGCTGAAATAATCGAACTCGTCATTCCGCCATACAATATCGCCGTTCATATCCAAGGCGGCAAACTCGCCGTTAAAAGATACGGTATATACGCGTTCGCTGTCAGCAACCGGCGTGGGTGTTGCGTAGGAATTCTTGGGTTCCTTACGATATAAAACCTGGTCAAACACCTTCTTGTTCCAAACCTGCCGCCCGGATTCAGCGTCAAACCGTATTAATCTCAACTCCTTACCGTCGTTTACCGCTGTAGTGATAAATACATTATCACCGCATACTATTGGAGACGACCATCCGTCTCCCGGCACTTCAGCCTTCCACAGGATATTACTTTCCATCCCCCAATGCATCGGCGGATTCGATTCAGGTGAAAAGCCTTGATGTGTCGGCCCCCTGAAACACGGCCAATCTGCGCCGTTTAATTCGGTCAATCCGGCCAAGATCGCTAGAGCTAATACTGTTCTCAATCTCATAGTCACCTCCGATTTATATTCCATTCTTTTACTTCGAATTCAACCTTTAGTCAATCCGATACGGGACTTCATCAATGATTCTTATCTCTCACTATTTAACTTGTGTGGAGAAACCGCCCCTTTTCAGTTGCATAACAGTATTCAATATATCAATTTTGCTTGTAACGCCTTGCGTGGGCGGCTTATTTCATTATTCACTGCGATCGGCCGAAAAGGAAACAGATCCAGGATCAATTAGAATAGCATGCAGGAATTTGGTAAGATTCTCATTATTATCGGATTAATTATCGCGGGGATCGGACTGCTCATTTGGTCCGGTTTCGGCAAGGGTTGGCTCGGACAATTGCCCGGTGATATCGCGATCGACAAGGGCAACTTCAAGTTCTATTTCCCTATAACCACTTGTATTTTGATAAGCATAATCTTGAGCTTCTTATTTTGGTTATTTAAAAAATAGCCGCATGTTTAGTTATATCACCGCCGTTTTCTATGAATACGCCGATGCAACACCACGCCGTTGATGATCCTGTTACTATTTCTATGCGCGTTATTTGACGATCCAACAACTTCATAAACCTATAATATCCCGGATCCCTTAATAGCAGACGAAAATACGATATTGAACTTAGACAAAAAATGCCCGTATTCCACTTTTTACTATTGATATTGGACTATTATATTAGATATTGTATTAAGTTGTAAGAGGTATTCGTTTGTTTCACATTGAACGGATCAAGCAACATTGCTTAAAAATAGAGGAATTAAACTAAATCTATGCAAAATATGAAAAGCGACAGTCTTGAACAATACCTGGAGTCAAGAAGCAAACTTTTTGAAGAAAAAGTCGAGCTTGAAGAGCGGCTTCAGAAAATCAACGAAGTGCTGGGTCAACAAGAAACACCAGTAACACAAGCCACAACCGGTAATACCACCACCGCGAAACCAAAGGCCACAAGAGGACGACCGAGAGGAAGACCAAAAGGTAAACCAAAAGGCAGACCAAAAAGTAAAGGTGTTCGCGGCACAAGGAACAAGATGTCTCTCCGGGATGCGATTATCGCGGTTACTTCGGAAAGACCGATGTCAAAAGAAGAAATCTTGAACGGTGTCCAAAAACTAGGCTACCATTTCTCTACAAAGGACCCAATAAACTCGATTAATTCGATCCTTTATTCAAAGAAACAGTTTAAAAAAGAAGGCGGCAAATTCAGTCCGCTCAAATAATTCCCGTACTTGCTGTGATACAACACAGCATATATGTTGTTAATTACACTGAAAATAACGCCCCGGTGGCCGTTTAGTCACCGGGGTTAATGATTGTATATTTTACTTATCGCTCATGCTTGCAAAGAGAATAATACCGTGCCTTGATGTACACGCCGGGCATGTAACACGCGGTGTGCAATTCGGCAAGGCCGAAGACGGCGAATTGAAAAACGTCGGCAACCCGGTCGAGCTCGCGCTTCGCTACGACGAACAGGGCGCCGATGAGATGGTATTCTTCGACATAACCGCCAGCGCCCATGGGAGGGCGACAATGATTGAAGTAATTCAAAATGTGGCGGACAAGTGCTTCATGCCCCTTACGGTCGGCGGCGGTATCCGCTCAACTAAAGATATGCACGAGCTATTGAAAGCGGGCGCCGATAAAATCAGTATCAACTCTGCCGCTATATCGAGTCCGGAACTAATCCGCGCAGGCGCCGAGAAATTCGGCAGTCAGTGCATAGTCGTTTCTATCGATGCAAAACGCACTGCGCCGCAAAAATGGGAAGTATACTCGCACGGCGGCAGAAAACCTACGGGCATGGACGCAGTCGAATGGGCATGCAAAGCCGTACAGCTGGGCGCGGGTGAAATAGTCCTTAATAGTATCGACGCCGACGGAACCAAGGCGGGCTACGATATTGCAATAACCCGGGAAATAAGCGAAGCGGTCGGCGTACCGATCGTTGCCAGCGGCGGCGCAGGTAAGCTGGAGCACATGGTGGATGTGCTTAAGTCCGGCAAGGCCGATGCGGTATTGGCGGCGAGTATTTTTCATTTCAGTGAGTTCACGGTGACGGATGTAAAAGAATTCCTCGCGCATAACGGCATCATCGTGCGTCTAGACACCGCCACCGCAGGTTCTATTTAAGAAACGGAAACCCACGGCGGATTCATCGAAAACTTTCATAGTGCATTTCCTTCGGAATTCCTTTATTAATGGGCATGTCATGAGTTTTATTGACGAATTAAAGTACAATTCCGACGGCTTGATTCCTGCCATAATCCAGGACGACAAGAGCGGCACGGTTCTCATGATGGCGTACATGAATGCCGAATCATTGGAACGCTCCATCGACTCTGGCACAACGGTGTTCTGGAGCCGTTCGAGAAAAAAATTCTGGCGTAAAGGCGAAACAAGCGGTCATGTTCAAAAAATCCGTAGCATTTCCGTCGACTGCGACGCAGATACGCTTCTTATCCGTGTCGATCAAACAGGCCCGGCATGTCACGAAGGTTATCGTTCATGCTTTTTCAGGACGTTCGACGGCGAACGGCTGGTTACAACGGGGCATCGTTTGGTCGATCCGCAGACCGTATATGGCGGGAAATAACCGATATACTAAATGGACGGGTTCATCCCAATCCTAAGCCGGGAATACGCGCTGTATCTGATGATACTGATCTGGGCGCGTGGTATGGATTTTTTCAGCACGTGGGTGGCCACACCGAACCTGGTGCTCGAGGCAAACCCGATCTCAAAACGCCTAGGCTGGAAACTCGGCATACCGGTCAATATCGTCATCTGCGTAGTCATCGCGGCATGGCCGCTACCGGCGCTGATTATAACCACCGCGAGCATACTGGTAGCGGCGCGTAATTTTCAGTCGGCATGGCTGATGCGAAGTATGGGCGAAGAATATTACAGGTCTCAAAGAACCGAACAACTCCGATGTGCGCCTTTCGGGCTGTTCGCATTCTGTATCCTTGCCCAAAGTCTGCTGTACGTAGTCCTGGGCGCTATTTTGATTATTTCAAGCAATATGTCGCTGATCCCTTTTGCGATCGGCGCCGGCATGATCGCTTACGCCCTCGTTGTACTGATTTTCAGCTTATTGTCCGCGTATCGAATAAAAAGAACTAAAAATTAACAGAGTAATAATGGATTGTTATCCGGATTTCGATCAATTCGTTAAATTAGCCGAGCACGGGAATCTTATCCCTGTCACCCTCCGTATCTTGGCCGACTTCGAAACACCGCTGTCGGCGTACATGAAGATTCGCGGCAACGGCGAGTCTTTCCTGTTTGAATCGGTCGAGGGCGGCGAACGCCTCGGCCGTTACTCGTTCGTCGGCAACAATCCGTGCGCGGTGATCAAGCAATCGGGAGATAAGGTCATCGTCAGGGAAAAAGGTAAAACCGCCGAGCAATATTCCGTGGACGCAAAATGCGGTTCTGATAATACGCAAACCGTACCCGACGCGCTGTATATATTGGAGCGATTCATGAATAGATATCGCGCCGTCGACGTGCCGTCTTTGCCGTTATTTACAGGCGGCGCAATAGGATTCCTAGGTTATGAGTTCATTCACGACATCGAACCTGTCGTACCCAAAAGCGACAACGATGAATTACAAACGCCCACCTTGTATTTTATCGTAGCGGATCAATTACTGGTCTTCGACCGTGTATCTCACACCATCACACTCCTGGCAAACGCGGTTATCGATCCGGAGACCGGGCCGAGGAAAGCATACGATGCGGCCGTCTCGAAAATACGTTCGTTGCTTGAACAATTAAACAAGCCGGTTCAAAGTCGCCACGCGTTTTTTCCAACTAAGACCCCGGACATCCCGATAACTTCGAACATGCCCAAAGAGAGATTCATGGAGAACGTCAACAGGGCAAAAGAATATATCACCAACGGCGATATAATCCAGATAGTGGGTTCTCAGAGGTTTTCCATGGATACTCGATCGGAGCCTATCGATATTTACAGGGCGGCGCGCACGATTAATCCGTCGCCTTATATGTTCCTACTCGAATTGGATGGATTCTCACTGGTCGGCGCCTCGCCGGAAATCCACGTGAGATGCGAACACCGACAGGTATTGATCAGGCCGATCGCCGGAACGCGGCCTAGGGGCAAGACTCCGTCCGACGACATGCAAAAAGAGGCGGAACTCCTCGCCGATCCAAAGGAGAAAGCCGAACACGTAATGCTTGTCGACCTTGCGCGTAACGATATCGGCCGCGTCTGCGAATTTGGAACCGTTAAAGTCCAGAACCTAATGGTAATCGAACGTTACAGTCATGTAATGCATATCGTCTCTCAGGTTTGCGGACAGCTATCGGAGAGTAAAACGCCGTACGACCTCATGCGCGCCACCTTCCCCGCCGGCACACTCAGCGGCGCGCCGAAGGTCAGGGCGATGCAGATAATCTCCGAGCTCGAAAATACGCAGCGCGGCCCGTACGGCGGCTGCGTAGGTTACTTCAGCTTCAACGGCAACCTTGATTGCTGCATTACTATCCGTACCGCGCTGATCAAGGACGGCAAGGCTTACGTCCAGGCGGGCGGCGGCTGGGTGCATGATTCTGTTCCCGAAACCGAATTCCAGGAGACGGTTAATAAGGCAAAAGCAATGCTTAAGGCGGTAGCACTGGCTGAAGGCTTCAATGATATATAATTATTCTTTTTATTGACTTACCGGTACTTCATTAATTAGGTTCTTCATACTATTTTAATTGACTATCGGATGAGAAAAGAATCCATTTTTCCCAAAAAATGATCGATCGGCCTTGTGTTAACAATAACCATAAACTAAATTAGCGCAGGTAAAACGGTGGTGCGTCGCCATTCGTCAAAACCGGGTGACTCAGCGTTAAACACCGGGACATCTCCCAAAACATACAGTTTATAAGGTCACCTTGAAATACAGCGATCGGCTCTTTTCAGCCATCTGGGAAAAACTAATTTGATCGGTTATTATGAATAAAACACCAATACGAGTCGCCGTTACAGGCGCTGCAGGGCAAATCGGTTATTCATTACTGTTCAGAATCGCATCCGGCGATATGTTCGGGCATGATCAACCGGTAATCCTTCATTTGATAGAGATTCCTCCCGCGCTTGAAGCACTTCATGGAGTGACAATGGAGCTGGATGACTGCGCATTCCCTCTGCTTAAAGGGATTACCTATACCACGGATTTGAATGAAGGTTTTAAGGACGTTAGTTACGCACTTTTGGTCGGCAGCGTCCCGAGAAAGGCAGGGATGGAAAGAAAAGACCTGCTCAACATAAACGGGAAGATATTCATCGATCAAGGCAAGGCAATACAGGAAAATGCGGCAAGCGATGTCCGCATTTTAGTTGTGGGAAATCCATGTAATACAAACTGCCTGATCGCCATGAACAACGCGCCGGAAATACCCTCCGACCGTTGGTTTGCCATGACACGTCTGGACGAAAACAGGGCGAAGTTTCAACTGGCCGACAAGGCCGGAGTAGACATTACAGCTGTAACGAACATGACTATCTGGGGTAATCATTCGGCCACGCAGTACCCGGACTTCACGAATGCTAGGATTAACGGTAAGCCGGCCGTCGAAGTTATAAACGACGAATCATGGCTCAAGAATGAATTCATACCATGCGTGCAACAACGCGGCGCCGCCATAATCAAGGCCCGCGGCTCATCAAGCGCGGCAAGCGCGGCAAGCGCGATAATCGACTCTATCCGCTCGCTGATCCAGCCCACACCGGCGGGCGACTGGCACAGCTTGGCCTTATGTTCCAACGGCGAATACGGTATCGAAAAAGGCCTGATTGTATCGCTGCCGGTGCGGAATAACGGAAACGGTCATGAGGTGGTAGTCGACGGACTCAATATCGACGAGTTCAGCCGCGAGAGAATCGGAGCATCCGTAAACGAGTTGAAAGACGAACGCGATACAGTAAAGGAACTGCTCGGCAACAGCTGAGAAAACCATCGCGTCCGAACGCAAGACACACAAACGGTTTAAAAAAACCCGCCGAGACTCGCAACGGCGGGTTTTTTGCTTCGATTCGTTAACTAGCTTTAATTATCTTACTCCCTTTTCGAGTCTACCGACGAGGAAGTCTTTGAATCCGTCGAGGTCCTTCCATTCGGTCGCCACGTCAATGGGTTTTGCGCCTTCATCAATCAGGGTTCGGCCCTCATCATCGACCTTTATCCCGAGCCGTTCGATCTTCAACCGCTCCCGCGTCAAACCGAGATACACGGCAACTGTATCGTATAAGACTGATGAGCGGGATTTATAATCAATATTACGACCGTTCCCACTCCAGATTCGGTAATTTTCGACAATCGCCTTCGCGACTTTGGAATCGGATTTGAAAACAGTCTGATACCTGTCCCCATCGAGTGTCACGATACCGCACGTATCCAGCGGAGTAATCGTTACATCCCAAGGTGCATTGAAGGCGGCCCTGCACGCGGCGGGATCGACGCGGACGTTATACTCCGCATCCGGCTCAGAGCTTCCACCATAACCACGACGGACGCTTCCGTGCATACCTATGAACTCGGCGCGCTCGGCGATCTTCGGCTCCATCTCGAGCGCGTGTCGGATGTTTTGTACCGGGCCGACGCAAATAACGCGCATTTTCCCGTCGGACTCCATTATGGTATCCACAAGTGCGCGTACTCCGTCCGGGTACACCTTCCCCGGGTAATCATTCAAGTTATAATCCTCCACCCAAGCCGATTGCGCCCCATTATCTTCCTGTCCGGTCGAGACACCCATACCGACCGGAATATCTGTACACCCCGTCTTTTCAAGGAACTTTGCAATCAGCCTGGCGCGGTAGAGCGGTTTACCGTTATCGCCTATGACCAGCTTGACGTCGTACTCGGGGCAACTGAGGAGAAATCCCAGCGCCCAAGTATCATCGATATCGTCACCGATATCCGTATCGAGTATCACCGGAATCTTTTTACCGGCATTTTCTTCCGCGCCGGTTGCAGATACCTCGATTAAGCTCGGCCCGACAGTCGCCAATATCAACGCAATGGTTGCGCATAGGCAACATGTTATCGGTTTAGATAAATTTTTATCTTCCATATCCTGATATCCTTGTTCAAAGGTTTGCAGATCAAAACCGAGGGTTAATTCAATGCCGGCGGTTTCGGCGAATAGAATTGGAAGTGTAATCCATCCGGCTTTGTCTCGAGTCCGTACACGGTGAAGTAGAAATACTTCTGAATCCGCTCGAACGGCGGCAGGAGCGACAAGTCCACCCATTCGGAGAATCCTCCGGTTTCTTCGGAATCACCGGTGTCAAGCGAGAAAGGACCGATTTTGAATAAGTCTTCCAATTGCTCCTTGTTTTGTTTGAGCACCTCGATTGTCACGCGCACGGTTTCCTTCTGATTTTCATAGCCGAACATGCCGGAATTCATTCCTCCGACCTCTTGCGCGGCCTCCTGTAACCCCTGAACATCACGCAACGATTTGGGCTGGTCTTGAATAAGCCTTAAATATTCTTCGATCATTGACGCGTCTGCGGTTAATCCAATATATCCTCCCGCCGCGGCGAAATTGAAGCTTCTCGAGCCTGCTCCACCTTGAGCGGACATGCCCGGTGTCGGGATAGAATAAATCTTTCTCCCGAGAAAGTCACGTTCCTTGACCTCGATAGAGGGTCCGCCTGCACCGGGTTGTCCCTGGCCCTGGCTTGACATAATGGTGATCCATTGTTTAATCGATTGCGCCAGTGTCTCAGGCTCAGACGAGCCGAGGAGCGAGATTGAAGGTGGTGAATTCAATCCTTCAAGTGTCAGCTCTTTCGGGTTTTTCTGGTACATGACAAAATCATCGCCCAGGTTGCCGATCACGGATTTTCGCAGACTGAATCCCTGTTCTTTACCAACGTTATCGATCATCATCTGCAGCATACCGGCCAATCCAGGATTGATTTGCGAGGCCATGGTCTCCAGTGAGTTCCAGGCCTTCTGTAAATTCAGGCGCATCCGTGTGAATTTAACCGCATCTTGCGGCACAAAGGGCGGCGGCGCACTGTTCTTCTGCTCGAGTGTGAAGACTTTGAACAAGCCGCTCCTTTGATTTTCGGGAACGCCCACAAAGAAAGTACCCTTGGAACCGTCTTCAAACTCTTTGACCGACATAGCCAGGCTCTTCAAACCTTTCAGTCCCAGCGCGGAAATAATCTGCGCGGGTTTTGGGCTCAGCATGTTCTGCGCTTGTTGATTGTTGTTCTGTTTTTCCGAGTTCTCAGTCAGACTCTTCTCGACGGCGTCAATGATCGGCCTGCAATTCACCCATCCATAACACAACGAATCACGGAGAACCCCCTTGTCGGCCTTAAACGCCGCAACATCCGCAAGCACCGGCGCGATACCGCCGGATAAACGGCTCAGCACCTTCTCGATCGGTTGCAAATGATTCCCAACCACCAATACAGAACCGCTCTGGACGAACTTGACCTCGAACGTCTTCTCGGACTTAGAGGTATCATCGCCTTCGCTCTCATCGCCGCCGAATACGTTCTTAAAAACTTCATTCACATCGGATGATGATATAAAAACAGTCGTTACCTCGACACCTTGGACCTGGTCGGTCTTCAGGTTCTTCCCGGAGTCCACCCACGAGTTCTTCAATTCTTCGAGGTTTGACTTCAACTCCTCGCTATTTGCCCCGGAATCAAGGATCAGCAACCATCCGGGCACGGCATCGGACTCATCGCTCCATCCTTCCCATCCGTCGCTTGTAAGCGCAAATGTGCACTGCCCCTGGATCAAACCCTTATAATTATCGAATTCCACACCGAGTTCGCGTTCGAGTGGATCGACCACATTCTCTTTGCACTGCGCCATGAATTTGTCCTTGAACTCCTTCATCGATTGATCGTTCCAAAACATTGCCGTAGGCGATTCTTCATAAACCGCCTTCGCTTGGGCGTAGTCGGGCACCGTCATTAACACAAGCGTATCATCCGGCGCCAATTGCTCAGGCGGTAAAACCTCGGCATGCCCCCAGGACATTAGTCCCGCCAACAGAAAATATATTACGCACTTTGATTTCATAATTTCACTCAGTTTGTTATTTCCGTGATTTAAACAGGACATCGCATTCAATGCAATCATTGATACAACCAATTTTTCCAAAAAACAATTCGGCCAATTCCGTTCGGCTGGATCGTATTCGCTGAGCAGGAATTACAGAAATCCAGCCTGCATTATTCTATTCTTTACCCATAGGCGGTGGAAGGTACTTATACGGGTTATTCGGATTATTGTTGTCATACGCAAAGGCGTCCCTGTGTTCCAGAAAGTATTTTACTTTATCCACCGGAATGGCAAATCCCAATCCTTCACCCATCAATACCTTCATGTTCGTCACACCCACCACTTCGCCCTTGAGATTAAACAGCGGCCCGCCGCTGTTGCCCGGATTGATTTGCGCCGTAGTCTGTAGAAAAAGAGCTCCCTCTATGGCGCGCGCCTTGGTGCTGATTATACCTTCGGTAACCGTCCGCTCCAATCCCATCGGACTTCCCACGGCGAACACGCGTTCGCCGGCGGAGAGCTTCTCCGTTTCCCCTAAAACCACGTACGTGAATTCAGGCGCGTCTTCGTCCTCGATCTTCAACAGCGCCAAATCGGCGAACTTGTTCATTGCCATTATCCTGACTTCCTTGAATGTACGCCGTTCGAGCGCACCTTCCTCCCTGAAAAAGACCTCGACGAAAATCCTGCTCTCGCCCTCGATGACATGGAAATTAGTTATCAGATAACCCTCCTCGTTTACCAGAAATCCGGAACCCAGTCCGGCCGGTGTTCGAACTAGAACCACCGCCTCGCCGACTGTCTTAACCAGTTCCTGCACAGGACGCTCCGCCAATTCCTCGCCCGCAACGTGATAAAGCGCCGTACCCACAGCTTCACCCTCGATCCCGACCCCTTGTTCAGCCGCCGGTTCATCACGCTTCAATTCGACAATCGCGTCACGCGGAATTATGATTGCGGTATACCCGATATCCACCACCAGCCTCTCCTCCGTATCCGCAAGAACGCTCCCAATAACGGCAGACCCGTCTTTCAGCTCTACCCTGTCCAAGCCGAATACAACCGTTATACCTCCGATCAATGCCAACAAAATTGCAATTCGAAACGACATACCGGCTATATTATTCATTTTCTTCGTTCCGGCAAGAAAACCTTGAGCGCTCGCCGAAATTCTCAGTCCGATCAAAAAATTCGGACTTATTTCGCACCTTATAGTCAATGATTCCCGATCCCCACCGCTTCACTTAGGCTATGCATCCCATTGTTGATTAATTTTTTTCTCAAGCCCTTAACGATCTTGCGCACGAGAAACGGGCCTTCATAAATGAATCCGGTATAAACCTGCACAAGCGATGCGCCGGCCGTGATTTTTTCCCAGGCGTGCTCGACGCTAAAAACACCGCCCACACCGATTATCGGGAGTTTACCATTTGTAGCCTTAAATACATGCGCAATCACCTCCGTACTCCGCGCCCTTAACGGCTCGCCGCTCAATCCGCCGTCCTCGGCGTAAATACGACTCAGCCTGACGCTCCTGGTGAAAGGCCGCATTAAAGTAGTGTTCGTCGCCACTATCCCGTCAACACCGCGCTCAAGTGCAAGGCCAACCAACTCGTCTATCGCTTCAAACGGTAAATCAGGATCGATCTTCACCAGAAACGGTATGCGTCGGCTATTCACGGCGCCGGCGCCCCGCGCCGCTTCACCTCCGGCCGGTGTACCCATATTGATTTCCTGAATCGCGCTCAGCACCTCGTCAAGCGCGCTCTTATCCTGAAGTCTGCGAAGTTGCGGCGTGTTCGGCGAACTGATGTTTAACACAAAAAAATCCGCCACACCGCGTAATGCCTTAAATGAACCGGCATAGTCCTCGGCCGCCTTCTCCAACGGAACGATCCTGGACTTGCCCAGGTTTATTCCAACAGGATGCGCGGGCCATCGCCCATTTTCTTTTAATCGTACTAAAGTCTTCGCCAAGGTCTCCGCACCGGGATTATTGAATCCCATCCTGTTAATCAACGCGGAATTCTTTACCACACGGAATATCCGCGGTCGCGAATTTCCGGCTTGCGCCCTCATGGTAACAGCGCCTAGTTCAACATGACCGAAACCAAGCCCTTTCCATACCGGCACCGCCTCGCCGTACTTGTCCATCCCCGCTGCGAGACCGACAGGATTGGGAAACGTCAAACCAAACAACTCCACCGGCGTCTTGGGCGCTCCCATTATAGTCTCAAACGCACCGCACACCGCGGCACTACGACTGCACAACCCCAAGCTACGCATCACTAAATCATGTATCCTTTCAGGGTCTTGCGTGAAAAATATAGGCCGTAGTATTCCACGATAAATCCAACTCATACCCGATTCTGCGCACATCGTTCATACTATACCATACAAAAAACCGCATTTCTCGTTAATCGGCGCATTGTCACTGGCATAAAAATACTATACCAATTATAAAAAATGATACGGTTATGAATGTATTGATAGCGCCCGATAAATTCAAAGGTACGCTCACCGCCATTGAAGCAGCAAAAGCCATTAAACAAGGCTGGCTGAATATTCGAAACAACGACCGTACTCGTGTACTGCCGATCAGCGACGGCGGTGACGGCTTCGGCATAACACTAAGAAATCTCCTCAACGCAAAAGACGCCTCGGTTCATACAGTAGACGCCGCACATCGCCCCATTAACGCCGATTGGTGGTTCGACGAAAAAACTAAAACCGCTATTATCGAATCCGCCTGCATAATCGGTATTGCATTATTACCCCCCGATAAATATCACCCGTTCGAACTCGATACATCCGGTCTCGCTAATGCACTTAAAGAAGCCGCGTCCCGGAACTTGGATAAATGCATTATCGGCATCGGCGGCAGCTCGACAAACGACGCCGGTTTCGGTATGGCAAAAGCCCTGGGTTGGAAGTTCTTGAACGCCGACGGAAACGAAATACAGACATGGACCGATTTGCGCCAGCTTAAATCCATCACGCCTCCCAAAACTCAATTGCCGTTCAAACGAATAATCGTCGCTGTTGATGTCAACAATCCCTTGCTCGGAACAAAAGGGGCGACACGTATCTACGGCCCACAAAAAGGACTGAAGATCTCTGAGTTCGACCGGGCGGAAGCTTGTCTGGCAAGGCTTGCGGAAATCGCCGCTGCTCAAACAGGAGTTGATTTATCAAAATCACCGGGCGCAGGCGCCGCGGGTGGTCTCGGATTCGGCCTTGCCTTCTTTACCGGCGCCGAAATCAAGCCCGGTTTCGATTTATTCGCCGAATATTCAAAAATCGACGAACAAATCAGGAATTCCAACCTGGTCATCACCGGGGAAGGCGCACTCGACGCCTCCAGCTTGATGGGTAAAGGCGTAGGCGCCCTCGCTGAAAAATGCTCTCATGCCCACGTCCCCTGCATCGGCCTTGGTGGAGTATTAAACGATATCTCTAAATTACACAGTAACTTCACCGAAGTACTCGGTATCGTCCCACTCCTGGCAACACCCAAAGAATCTTCAATCAAACCGGCCGAGTTCCTTACCCGTCTAGCCGAAAAAGCCGCCAAAATTTGGACGGAAGAACACGAGTAAGTCCACGTCGACTGAGTAAGAATATTAATCCGATTTCTGATTTGTCGCGCGCAAACGCACCGCTTCAATCTTTGCTATCTCGTGCATCAGCACATATCCAATACGATGATGCTTTTCCATAAGCTTATTAAGCTCGGCATTATCCAACTCAATGAATTTCGTATCCTCGATAAGAAATGCGTCGGCGCTACCCGGGCCTTTGTCAAGAAACTCGATCTCACCTAAAAGCGGCCGGCCGGAAAGAACGGCCACTCGTTCCCCGTTTGCAATCACCTCGGCCCGGCCGTTCAGTAAGATGAACATCTTATCCAACTTCTTCCCTTGCTCTATCATTTGTTTTCCAGCCTTGCCATCTCGCAACGTGGCCGCTGCTTCCAGTACACCCCTTTCCGCATCGGTTAATTTATCAAACAACTCAACCTGCGCCAAAGCCTCAGACAATTCCGATGGTTCCATCTTGTCCACGGCAAACGAATCACAAACCATGATTCCGATAAGCGCAAACACAACCGAAACTACAGATAACTCAATTAATCGTATATTCATAATTATCTCCTCCCCGGCGGAATTATGAGTGTACACTTCTCAACACGTCCGGTTTTATATTTTTACCAATTAATTTTTACTTTTCAATCTAAAGAACAATCGCTCGATATCGGCGGGACGCTCGAATTCGAGCGTCATTTCCTGTGCCTCGGCGGTGAACTCGCGCTCTTGCGTCCACTCAGGCGCCTCCAGACCCGCGGTCTGCTCCACCGAGTACACCTCACCCGGGACCAGATTAACAAACCGTATCGTAATCGTATCAGCCCCATACCCCACAACGCCAAGCGCAGGCGGCGCTGTGATTACCTGCGTCTCCGCATCCGCAGAAGACGGCGCTGCCTCGGTCAGCCCCACCGCGTCGGTTGCAACACTGTAAAACGAATATACCGCCCCCGGCTCGCCCTGGAACTCGGCGCTCGTGCGCGCATCATCCGAAAGCCAAATCTCATACGGCCCCCTGTCCTTGGATACATATATGTCATAACGCAATCCTCCGGCGTTGTCCTGACCCGTCCAGCTCACGGTAAATACAAACGACGAGCTCTCAGGCAACTCATCTACCCGGCTCT
>JAIPKD010000044.1 GCA_021733835.1 Verrucomicrobiota bacterium | reverse complement strand
CCATATTGTGATCGGTGAGTAAGAGGTCATATTTCCGCCCGTCTTCCTTAATAAACTTCAACGCTTCTTCGGCGCTGTTGGCGGTGTGGACATCATAGCCGGAAGTCCTCAGGAAGGAGCTGACGAATTCCAATACCCATTCAATATCGTCGACAACGAGAATACTGCCGGTGCCTTTTTTTAGTTTAGGCGTAATCTTCTTATCGGAGGTCCCTGACTTTACATACGTCAGCGGCAAAAAAATCTTGAACGTCGTTCCCTTGTTCAATTCACTTTCCACGTCGATAAATCCGCCGGCCTGCGTGATTATGCTTTGCGCAATAGAAAGCCCCAGTCCCGTGCCCTTACCCTTCTCTTTTGTGGTGAAAAACGGATTGAATATCTTCTCGAAATCCTTGTCCGCAATACCGCATCCGGTATCGGAGATCGTACAACACAGAAAGTTGGTGTTTTCTTTAACGCCCGCCTTCAAGGCTTGTTTATATGAGAGGGAGACGACCTTGTTTTCTATAATTAATTCCCCGCCGCCCGGCATTGCGTCCTGAGCATTGACGCAGAAATTCAAGATCATCTGATACGCCCGCGTGCCGTCCATACGCACACGAACCGGCTCCGAATGAGGTCTCAGCACCAGCTTGATATGCTTCATCAACGAGCGTTGCGCCAGCTGACTCGCTTCCATTATGACCTTATTGAAGTCCAGTGCGCTCATTTGTTCCGAATTTGCGCGTCCGAAAGTAAGCAACTGCTGAGTAATGCCCTTGGCGCGTTGCCCGGCCTGCTCGATTCGCTCGACCTGATGCAGTAATTTACCGTCCAGGGATTCATTCATCGCAATCAGACCCGCGTTGCCGAGGATAACTTGCAACAGGTTATTAAAATCATGAGCTATCCCCGCGGCTAGTTCACCGATAGTCTCCATTTTCTGAGCGTGATATAATTGGCGTTGAAGCTCGAACAACTGTGTTTGGTCGGTCACGATATAAATCAAGCCGCATATCTCGCCTTTGTTAAACCATGGCGCCAGTCGTACAGACCAATGATGTTCGTCGGTATCGGTTACCTGGAATTGCTTGGTTATCCCGTCACTGAGGGTTTCAATAAACTTGCTCTTAAGCTCGTAGCGCTTCACTTCGTCTTCAACATAGTCCAACAACGATTTGCCCGGCTGCGGTTCACCGTTTAACGTCAGCCATCCGTGAAAACGCGGCAGCTTTTTCCATCCCTCGTTGGCGTGGCTTATCCTGAACTCGCGGTCCAGGGTGTAAACGGCTGAATCAATCGAATTCAATATGCTGAGGATATAGTTTTTACCCTTCAACAATTCGTCCTGGAGCCCCTTCTTCGTAGTCAAATCCCTCTCAAACGCGGCGTATCCAAGGAAATTGCCTTTTATGTCGAAAATTGGGGATATCGTCGATTCCACAGGATATACCGTACCGTCGGCGCGCTTGTTCATTAATTCACCCTGCCAATCCTTACCCTTACTGCAGAAATCCAGGTACTCGGCGATTTTCCCCTTCTCGGCGGGCAAACGCAGAAAATCCGACCTCCGCCCGAGCACTTCCTCGACCGCATAACCGGTAACGGATTGAAACGCGACATTGACAAAAGTGATTCTCAGCTCCGAATCCGTCATGAAGATCACGTCCGGCGTCGAATCCACCGCCGCCATAAGTCGCTGCACATGCGACTCCATCCTCCACCTGCGGCTCGCATCCTTGACCGTGACCAGCGAACGCCCATCGCTTAGAGGAACGACGTTTAAATCCGCAATAAGACAAAGGCGTCCTTCGGAAAGAAGTGTAACAGCGGGAACATTCTCCTGTTGCCCCTTATTACGCCCGAGTAATTCGCACAGCCTTGACGCCGTGGCGTCTGTCAGGCAGCTGAAGATACTGAAGTCAAATGTATTCGATCCGCCTTCGTTGAAGCCGAACAACTTGGACGCCCTCGGATTCATCTCCAATACACGCCCGTCATGGTAACAGACCAACTGCGCGTCTTCCGATTGCTCGAACAGACGCTGCCACCAGTTCTCACGGGAAGCTCTTGGAATCAATTCTTCCTTCAATGCCTTATTTTGTCGTCGTCCATTCATCACGTAATCGATCGGATTTCCGCTCAGCAATAAACTAGGAGTTCCTGGCTGATTGGGTTGATCTTATTGTGATTTCTGAGCTTACTGATCGAAGGCCCACTCAATGACTGGCCTTCGGGAATGAGCAGCATACCGTTGGCCGTATAAATACCTTTGGCCAGAACCATTCCGGGGCGCAAGTCCGAGAGCAACACCTCTTTCTCTTTCCTCGGCAACATTGCATGTGGTAAGGCCTTCATAAACACACGCACCGCCTCGGGATCAAAAGCCGAACCGCTGGTTAACTTGATCGCCTCAACGGCGTCTTCTTCCGGGTATGTAGACTCGGCGTAGGATACCGCCACCGCCAGAAGCCGTCCGAACCATGGAATACTCTCGCCCCTCAACCGATCCGGGTATCCTCGACCGTCGAATCGTTCATGATGTGAGCGTATCGCTTTTCCCACACCCTCAAACGGCTTCAGGAACGAGGCGAGTTCCTCGCCGAGTATCGGATGTTGCTCGATAAGCGCGCGCTCTTGTTCTGTCAAACTGCCCGGCTGGTTGTTCCATTGCTTTATCAAGTTCCGCGAGACGCCGACCAATCCGATATCGCATAGCCATCCGCTGAGCTCGAGGGTCTTCCGATCTTCCTGAGATAGATCAAGAATGCTTGCCATGGTCCTGCACATCGAAAATACCCGGCGCGCTTGATTGCCTAGCACCGGATAATAGGATTCGATCATCCTTACACACAAGGCAACCGAATGCTCCAGGTTTTGTGTCAATGCGTTGTTGAGTTCATCCAAACGCTTGTTCTGTTCCTCAACACATTGAATCTGCTTCTCTAAATCGGCGTTAAGCCCCTTAAGTTTCTCGTTCATAGATAATGTCGTCGCTTGCAAGACCCTGTTTCGACATATAAGTTCATAGCGCTGCACCGCATTTCGGATGGTCGCAAGCAACTCTTCGCGAAGCCATGGCTTGACTATGAACCGGTAGATTTCCCCTTCATTGATTGCATCTATAACCGTGCTCAGACTCAATACGGCGGTAATTAGAATCCGTGTCGCGTCCGGCTGGATTTCCTTCGCTCGTGAAAGCAATTCCAGTCCCGTCATCCCCGGCATTTGATGATCGGTTAGAATAACAGAAAAACTCTCGGATTCGATGATCTTCATCGCCTTGTCGGCGTTCAAAGCAGTTATAACCTCGTATCCTTCGCGCATGAGTGTTTGACGAAGGGCCACGACCACGATCTCTTCGTCGTCGATAACCAAGACCCTATGCATCTCAGGGTCTGATTTTTTAGAACTATCTTCGGCCATTTTACTTACCTAAGTTTCAAAGAGGTTTCGCATATTGTCAATGACATTCTTTTCAGAATCGTCTTGAGTAATGACAAGATCACTGCGGCCGAGCGCCGTCGCATCTATCTCGTCTTGGTTACAGCCGGCTATATGCGTTATTATTTTCCCGCTGAAATCACCGGCATTGATTTCGGATATAAAGTTCAGCCATTTCGAATTCGAGGATTCCACCAAAATAAGAACCGCAGAGAATGCGGGGTCTTCGAACGAAATCAAATCACGCGCTTTATCGATATTATCGGCCGTGACCACATGCATCCCATTTTCACGGTATAGCTCGGCCTGCGCATCCGCAAAACGCCCGGCTTGACCGGCAACGAGCAATTTGTAACGGTGCGTTTCACCGTCGTCCATGCCCCGTTCTTGTTCAGTAAAGTCCGCCTCGGGAAGCCACATGCATATCGAAGTACCATCTCCCGGCTTCGAGGAAACCGATATGGCGCCGTGGTGCTTCTCAACGAAAAGCCTGGCATTGTACAATCCCAGCCCCGACCCCTTATGCGTTGTCTTCGTCGTAAAAAAAGGATCAAAAACCAAATCCAGAAATCTGTCACTGATGCCACAGCCGGTATCGCGAACCTCCAGACACAACGCCGGCGTCCTGGGAAACCGCCCTTGTATATTCTTCGGACGCGGATTCTTGTCGTGAACCGAAGTACTAAAACTCAGCTTACCGCCCATCGGCATCGCCTCCGCTGCATTCAAGGCAAGATTTAGAATCACTTGACGCATTTCAACCGCATCCACATACAGTGGAAGCTGCCTTTTCTCGAGGGCCATTTCCATTTCAATCCTCCGTGGAATTACCTTGTGCGATAACTCCTTCAAATCGATCACTATTTCGTTCAAGTCATGGTAATTCCGCTCGCCGGTCTTGCCGCGATACAATGTCATAATCCTCTGTACCAGCTGAGTAGCCAGGAATGAATGCCTCTTTATCATCGTCAATCCCTCGTAAAACGGATCATTTTCCTTAACCTGCGACAAGAACGACTCACTCAAGGCATGAATTCCGGCCATTATATTACTAAAATCATGCGCCAGCCCCATCGTAATAACCGCCAGCGTCTCCTTCCACGCCGCGGAGGTAAGCCTCTTTTCCGCTATTGTCTGACGCGTTATGTTCAGCCAGACGCATTCGTATCCCAGCACAAGACCGGTTTCGCTCTTGATCGCCTGTCTATGTTCCATCAAATAAGCAACACGACCGGTACGCCTGTTCCTCACCCTGTAATTGGCGGTGAGTCCATCCCTCGAGTTGATACACCTCTTTATATGAAGTCGTACATGCTCGGCGTCCGACTCGTGCACAGAGTTCCAGAAGGCGTTCGTCGCCACCGACCATTCATCAAGCGGAATGCCGGTTATTTCCTCGATCTTCGCGCTTGCGAAATACATGGAATAGTCCGGCCTTTGACTGAATATCACACCCGGCCAGCGGCTGACGAGATTATCCAACTGCGCCTCCGACCGCATCAGACGCATGAACATATCCCTTCTGGCGGGCTCATTTTCCAAATACTCATCCCAAGCCGCTTCCGCCAGATCAGCCGAAGGCGGCAAGATCGACCTTAGACTTAAAAAAATACATCCCACCCCCAATACCCGCTCCAGCCTATACCACTGCCTCCTTTCCCCGATTGTACGCCAAACAGTTACGTTCTCGAACACTTCCTCCGACAACGCCACGCCGTGAAGTACATCCGTGCACTCGGGAAACTGCGTGACAAATGCGTCCAGCCAATTCATACCACAGAGATCGGAGATTGATTTCCCGAACCAAAACAACAACGGTTCATTAAGTTCCTGAAAATCTCCGCCTTCCGACAATACCGCCTGCCCCTCCTCGATCCACGAATCATGCCCTCTAACGCCACCTCCACGGAAAAAACCGAAAGTATCATCTGAAAAACCGCTCATCGAACTCATCATCTCCGTGTATTTCCGTATTGAATCGGCGGATTCATGTATATTGACCGGATATTCCAGCCGGTTCGCCACCTTCAAACAAAGCTGCTTTGAGTATTCCACGGTCATTTAATATACTAAGGTTTGTTTATAATTATCACGCCGACTTTTAACAAGCCTTTAAACAGTCCACATGCAAACGCATGGTAATACTCAATCTATCGGAATTTTACAGCCCTGACTTAAGTTTTTTAACCAATAATTACCATAAACCATCCCACTCCGATCCATCGTTAATTCGCTGGTATTTTAGTTTACGCGGTCAAATGCAATGCTTTCAATCTTGACTGTATTAGCAGTACTTGAAATTGTTGGTTACTAATGGATTTTATCAAACCATTCCAATTCCTTGAAAACATCAGAATACCCGCCTTTATCGCGTCCCTCGAGGGCAAAATCTGCCTGTGGAATCACGCAGCAGAAGAATTAAGCGGTATCAAACGAGAGGCGATAATCGATAAATTCATCACCCAACTACCAGAAAGTCCGCTCGGCATCGAATTCATTGAATGTATAAAACAAACAAATAAAAATGGGCGTTACCAGGCTAACTTCTTAATCGATAAGGGCTTCGGCAATTCCAACTTCATCAGACTCGAGACGTGCCTGACCCCCTCAAACGGTGATCAGGATAAGGCCATCATTGGATTCTTTCTCGTAGATGAAACAAGCACGAAGCCGGTCGATACTCCACCGAATCAACGGGCTAACGACGAAGAAGTACACGTAGTCCTTGCAAGAGGTGCCGGCCACGATTTCAACAATATTTTTACCGCGCTCAGCGCCAATATCCAACTACTACTCTCAAGCGAGCTGCCGGATGATCTCCATGAAATTATCCTCAACCTCCAGAAATCCATCAATAGCGGTATTAACCTAGCCAATTCTCTCTTGTCTATAAACCGTGGGACCAACCCTCGAATTTGCCCAATCACATTCGACAAGCTGATCGATAGATTACGTACCACACTCAATCGCGAATTCAGTGTACAGCTCAACTGCGATTCTGTTTCCGAACCCGAACACAAACATATCAAAGTGGACCAGGATCAGATTCAAGAGATGGTTCGTATCATTTGCGATTTTTTATCGAGGGCAACCGACGGAAAGGGCGTTATTGAATTATTCTTTGACATAACCGGCGAATTTAGAGCGTTGGAAACCGGCGCCGGCGCCGAATCCACTCTTTTCATTATTTCAATTCACTCCAAATACTTGAGCCTGCACAAAACACACGTCCAAAACCTCTTCCAACCTTATTACTCAACAAAAATCTTGAAGAAAACAACAGGCCTCGGGCTAGCCCAAGCAAAAACCATCGCCGAAAGCCACAATGGATTCATAATCGCAGAGTCATCAAGACATTCGGGAACCGAGTTTCATATTCACCTGCCCGCACCCAAACCAGAAACTTACCTTACCTATAATGAGACAACGCCCAAACCACAAAAGACCGTCCAAACCAAGCCGGAAACCGAATATAAGCTGCTAGTAATCGACGACGACGAGATGGTACGTCAGGTAATCAACACCGTGTTGAAACCTCACGGTTTTTCGATAATCGAAGCGGAAAACGGTAGTGAAACAATCGAAATTCTAAAGGATCAGACTATAACATTCGACCTAATCCTCCTCGACATCCAACTGCCTGATATTGACGGATTGAAACTGCTCGACAAAATCCAAAAACTCCAGCCTCAAACCCCCGTACTTCTCCTAAGCGGGAATAAGCTGGAAAACGACGATTCTTTCAATGAAGAATGCATGAACAATCCGGGCATAGCCGGATACCAAGAGAAACCGTTCGTAAACGAAGACCTCCTCCTTAATGTCCAATGCATAGTCTTGTCCTCAAAGAAAAACAACCCGACTCAATAGAATCTCCTATCCTACGTATCAACGCCCCCTTCCGTACAATAGTCCACCAACCTTCTCGGCCAAACGCATTAAAGATAAGCGCCCCACAAACCACGGCCTGTTCAGATCGATGGCGGACTCCGGGCAGAATTCGTGACAACAAAAACACTTTATACACCGTTTCTTATCCACACTCACGCCATATTGGTCTTCCGGATCGATGGCCGGCGGCGAAACAGGACAACCCTCCCGGCAGATACCGCACTTTATGCACTTTTCCACGTTTATCTCAGGGTACGGCGTCCACATATCACCAAGGAGCCTCATAGCTCCGACCGGCGCCGGGATAAGTCGTAATAAATCCACCACCTTATCGATGTTTTTGAAATCCGAGACGCATAACCGATTCAATTCCTCACCTAATATCTCTATTTTCGCCGAATCCGTCTCGCCGTAACGCCATTTCTTCGCTGCCGCCGATGCCGGAACCATCTCCGGTGGTAATCCCATGAGCCGACACCCTACAGTATCGATAGCCGCCAGGTCTTCGCCGCCTATCAAGGCGCCGACAAACCTCGGCCGGCCGCCGCTCGGTCCTTTCCCCTCCATCGCCACAACTGCGTCCATGATTGCCAACGCCGGTTTGCAGACACGATTTATATCAACCATCAACGCGCCAAACCATTCGCGTTCCCTAAGCCTGAAATGCCATTCGCTCTTGAGCATTCCCGGCACAAGCCCGAATTGATTCTTCAACGCGCCGGTCATTACCATCTGCGCATGCGTCTTCAGCTTCGGCAACGAAATCAACACATCGATATCCCTCAGTTTCTTCGCAAGAACCAATTTCTTGGCAATGGCATTCTCGTTCTCATTAAATTCCGCGGGCTCGCTTAAATCCACAAGCTCGGCACTCGTGCCCTTCAAGGCCTCAACAATCCCCGCACCGGTTGCGGCATGTTTTAAACTCCCTACACCCGGACTGTCGCCCACCAAGACTCTACCTCCCGCCGCTTCGGCCAACAGCACTACCGCCCGCACTATCGAAGGGTGTGTCGTAACGGCACGATCAGGGGCAAAGCCGCCCAGTATGTTCGGTTTTACCAGTACCACGTCGCCGGATGAAACAAATTTCCGAATCCCTCCAAACGGCTCGATGCATGCCTTCACGGCCGCCGTTACCATTGCAAAATCATACTTGTCGACTTTCCTAACGCTGACTGCGGATGTATAATTTTGAGTGCTCATTATCCTTTTCTCCAGTTCCATGACCTACTTCCGGCGGCATGACACCACTTGTCCCAATGCAAAACTTCAAGCGTATTAGCTGCAATTTCAAAAATTGGGTTATTGTTGCTTCAATTCGAGTTTTATGTATATTTAATTGAATTCGATACCAAAGCAATTTCTGTATACGTGCATATGAATAAATGGAACGAAATAAATACAGAGGAAACCTCGGCCACCACTGATTATGACGAGGATAATCAAATCGGAGTTCAAACCTCAACTGAACAATTACTCAAGGAATCGATGAATTTCAGACAAATCCTGGTTCCGGTCGATTTCTCGCCTAGTTCAAAACTGGCCGTCGAACACGCCGTTTCTTTCGCCCAACATTTCGGCTCCTCTCTTCTGCTCCTTAATGTTGTCGAATTCAATTTCGTCGGCTCCGAATTTGCAACACTGGATATCGTGCATGTCGAAAAAGACCTCAAAATCAATGCCGAAAAAATGCTCGAATCTCTCGTAAACGAACAAATCGGATCACGGGCAAGGGCATCGACACTCGTCCATATAGGACGCCCATATTTCGAGATCACGGATGTCGCCGCAGATAAAAAGTGCGACTTAATCATCATCGGATCCCATGGACACTCGGCCCTTCGACACATCCTCCTGGGCAGCACAGTCGAACGTGTCATCCGCCACGCCCATTGCCCCGTGCTGGTCATCCGCCCGCCATCTGAAAAGACACCGGATTAGTCTATTTCAACTAACTCGATTCAAAAGAGAATTCAACGCCGCCGACGCGTCCTAAGCTTCCGAAGTGCATCACGGAAATGCGCCGCCTTCTCATATTCCTCCTTTAAAACGGCGTCCTCCATCGCCTTTTCAAGGCGCTCACGCTTGGATAACGGACGCGTTTTATCAATATCTTCCATCCATAAATGCAGAGACGCAATTTCTTCGCTCTCCTCGACCATTTCCGATTGATCACGCTGAATATAGAAGTCCTGGATGCTGCTTATCCCGTCTTTAATAATCAGAATCGTCTCCGCAAAATCATCTTTCTTCAATGAAACAGCGCCGAGCGCGCGCGTCCTTATAAGCATTAATTGTGGAAATAACTGGGTGAAATTCCAAAACAAATCCTCGGACTCAGCGTACATCTCCAGAAATTCCATTGCATCGATGTTCCGATCCGCATCACGCACAACAGCATCAAAGTCCTCCAGTTGCATAAAACAGATGTAACGATGGTGATACTGCAACGCTTCCAACTGAATCTCCGCGCAATCCTCGGCGCCCAAAACAAATCCCTCATCGTCCCCGTCATGCTCGGTCAGATACTCGTCCAAACGGTGAATACAATAGTCCAACCACGAAGTAAACTCGAAAGGTCGCTTACCATCAGGACGACCCTCGGCGTTCATCTGTAGTATCCCCAGATCAAGCCTGAGCTGTATCTTCTCTTGCCCGTCGTTTCCTTCAAACCGTCTGACCAGAATCTGTCCCGGCTTGAATTCCCAGGCCTTTAAGATATGTTCAATATCAAAGTCCACGACCTGAATATGAACTCATATGTTAAACAAGTCAATCAATCGTAATCTTCCTCCGGCAAGCTACCCCTAGACCAACCACAGCATAAAGCAGCACTTCCGCATTTCAAAAACTATCCGAATCCCTGGAATCCTTCTCATCGCCGCATTCCCGCAATATCCTTATACTGGTCACTAACGCCCATAACCACGCCGTCAGGAAGACCAACAACCCTCCTGCAGCCTTCCACACGTATCTTATCACGGTGTTTGGATCGTCAATTAACTCCGCCCACCCGAAAATAATCCGAACAACAAAATAAACAGAAATACCAAAACCCGATACCGCCAATAGCATCTGGACAATACCCGACTTCCTGGCGCTCATTAAAGAACCAAGACCGGGTAAAACAGCCAGATTCGCCACCAAATACGTCCAGGCCATGTTCTTATCCTTCATTCGGGATTTACTCATGTTTGAAAACCTCCTCATACACCAATACAAACATTCCAATACCGAGCGGCACCGTAATAACTGCACCTACCAAACAAAAAAGGAATCCGATGAACGCAACCAACCATACGCCGATTAAAACAAAACATACATGAAACCAACGATCATTTACCTTCCGAAAACTCAGCTTCATCGCATCCAAAAAATCCATCCGCCTATCGATCACAAGAGGCAACGCAAACGCCCAGCAAACAGTTAAATACACGGACGGAATCAATCCCAACCCGAACATCGGTACAAACAGAATATTGCTTATAACTCCCTGCGCATACAAAACCATTGCTATGATCGCTACTATCCCACTCAATGCCGCCAATAGACCCGAAACAATAGGCGTTAACGCCAGCTGAATAAAAACCGGCCCGAACCCGCCGAATGCATCCTCGAGTACGGCCTGTTTACCGCGTTTAACCTTCAAAAACAACGCATATAAGCCGCCGTAAAGAGGTCCGTACAATACCAGGCTCACAGGCGTGCCTATTACCGGGACGAAACTAATCGAATAGTTGATTATCCATACAAGGAAACTCGCCCCCGCCAATAAAGCGAAATTGCTCATCAGCATATCCCAGCTGCGCCCAAGTAATTCTCCAAATTCCATATGATAGAATCCTAGATTCTTCTCCTCCCTCTCAAACATGCTGTTCAAGAGATCCTCGGAGAACTCGTCGAAATCCGACAGCAAATGCCATTCTTCCTCGCCGTCCAGACGAACCGATGTCTTCGAATTAGCGCGGTTTTGATAAATCCATTGACGCAATTCCTCCTCATCCGCAGGCCCATACTCCTGCTTGTCGGCTCCTATAATCCAATACACTCGATTACTCCTTCCCTCAATCAACGTTCTACTCCTTCCTCACACATCAACAACAATCTACCCTCCGACCAATACTGACGAACCAAATTACTGCGGTACAAACCAACAAAACGGCATCCACGGCAGATTCCGTAAAATCCAAAAAAATAATACGCCGTACGCTAAAATTAATAGAAAAAGCCGATTTCCACCAAACACAACTCCCTGCTTATCATCACGGGCATTAAAAAAGACCAGCCTCACAACAAACCAGCAAAACAAAGGTGCCAGGATTACAAACATCAAATTCGAGCGTATCGCCGAAACAATCTGACCGTGTAAAACATAATGCAACGCCCGTAACGTGCCGCATCCGGGACAATATAAACCCGTGGTGCGATTAAAAAAACAGCTAGGGTAAAAGGCGTTCTGTTGCGGAGGATATACATAAACAACTATACATGCCGGTACGAGAATAAAAATAATCACCGAAATAAGAAGCGCTCTGATACTCATCACTCAAAAAAAGGATTAATGGGCGATAAACCTCAAAGCGCCCACCCCAATGGCAAACGCAAACTGCGCAAATCCGATCAACGCTATAATAATCGCTGCAAGCGCTATTCCCCGCCCCCGGTACACCATCGGATTCCTGTCAATCTCGCTCAAGCCGATTAAACCAAAAATCAAGCCAAGGGCCGAAAGCACCGGCCCGCCACAACATAATAAACCGCATATACTCAATACTAAACCCGCCACGGCTAGCCCGTTATTCATATAACCACCGCGCGGCATCACGCCCGCCGGCTTAATCGGTGACTTCAAAATATCGTCACGTCCCTCAAAACTGAATTCCGGCCATTGATTCAGTGGTTTCCATTCATTCGTCCCGGACTTGCAGGCAAGTGTCCTCGGCGTCGCACGCTTATCCCGAATCCAGTCCCTTAGCTGCTCCTCATTAACGGGCCCGTATTCTCTCTGATCCGCTCCAATTATTTTAAACATTTTTCACCTCATACCGGTACTCACTGCTCATTTGCCGGAAACGAGTTTCTCCAATTGCTCGTACGCTGCACCCGAATCCATCAAATCAATCGCTATTCTCTTCCCTGCCTCCATACTCTCCGCCTTCCCCACCGCCCAAAGCGCGGCTCCTGCATTTAACACCACCGCATCACGCCGCGGCCCGGAATCCACACCACGAAGAATGTTTTTTATAAGCTCTGCGTTCTCGTCGCTGCTCCCCCCCTTGAAATCCGAAATAGACGCCTTCTTAAAGCGTCCCTCTTCGAAGTAATCCATGAAAACCCTCAATTCACCGCCTTTAAGAAATCCCGCTATGTGGTTGTCGCCTATCGGCGATAATTCGTCCAAAAAACCGCCCTCTACACCACCACTAACCACAAACGCTGAGGTCAGACCCAGATTCCTTAATGCCTCCGCCAATATCTCACACCATCTCGGATGCGGTACGCCGACCAATTGAACGCTCGGTTTGACCGGATTCAATAGAGGCCCTAAAAAATTAAAAATCGTCCTGCTCCCCCGCTCGGCGCATAATTTCCGCGCAGGCGCAATATTCTTGAATGCAGGATGATATTGAGGCGCAAAAAAGAAAGCAAAATTATTCTCCCTCAACGATTCAACCGCCCTCGCGGGCGATAAATCGGTCGGAACTCCCAGCGCCTCCAGAACATCCGCACTGCCTGATCTGGAGGTAATCGCCCTATTACCATGCTTCACCACCCTTACACCCGCAGCCGAAATCAATAGCCCGACAGTCGTAGAAATATTAAATGTGTGCTGCTTATCTCCTCCCGTCCCACATACATCAATCATGATTCCCGAACGCATCTCTTCATCCAATTCCGGCACAATAGCCTTCCCCCGCAACTCTCGCACAAACGCAGCTATCTCATCCGCAGTCTCACCCTTATCCGCCAAAGCGCAAAGAAAATCAGCCTTCTCGATAACAGAAACATTCTCGCTCACAAGGCGCTCAACCGCGCCTGCGACCTCTCCGGCATCAAGCCCCTTCCCTTCTTCCAACTGTCTAGTTAACTTAACGAGCATATCATCTATTTACCACGTACGTCGCAAAAATGAAAAGCCGAAAGAATCACCGATAAAGTTGCCGCAACAAACCCTTCATGCCTCATTTGATTCAGCGTCTTTTCTTCAGGTTAGTTGCTTTAAATGATACTAATATACTATAATATCGATATGAACAACGACCGCATAGCCGAAATTCTTGAAGAAATCGGGACGCTCCTTGAACTAAAAGGTGAGAATCCGTTCAAGACCCGCGCTTATACCAACGCAGCCAACACGGTACGAGGGACAGCTGAACCGTTCGAAAAACTCGTCGCAGAGGATCGACTGCAAGGAATTAAAGGAATCGGCGAGAGCATACGATCAAAGATCACCGAGCTGGTCGGTACCGGCCGGTTGGAATATTACGAGGAACTGAAAAACTCCATACCGGCCGGCCTGATCGCACTCACTCAACTGCCGACGCTGGGCCCGAAAAAAGTGAAAATCCTCAATGAAAAACTCGGCGTCACAAATATCGACCAACTCGAAGATGCATGCCGTCAAGGTAAGATAGCGCAGATCGAAGGCTTCGGCCCTAAGTCCGAAGCGAAGATACTCGAAGGCATCCGGTTCCACCGGCAATACGCGACTAAACACCTGCTAATCGACGCGATTCTAATATCCGATCATGTACTCGTGCAGCTCAGGAACCACCCGGACGTCATACGCTGCGATGTGGCGGGAAGCGTGCGAAGACACAAAGAAGTTATAGGCGATATGGATTTCCTGGTGTCTTCCAAGCGCCCGAGCCGCGTCATAGATTTCTTCACCAACGATAAAAGGGTGATTAACGTCATCGCAAAAGGCGAAACCCGAGCAAGCGTTAATTATGAGGGCGGCATTCAAGCAGACCTGCGCGTGGTCGACGATCAACAATTCCCTTTCGCGCTCGCATACTTTACAGGCAGCAAACAGCATAACATCATCATGCGTCGACTCGCTATCCAGCACGGATGGCTCCTTAACGAGTACGGATTGTTCGACCAGGACGAAGAAACACGAGACGCCGGCAATCTCATCCCTTGCAAAAACGAAGAAGACATATTCAATCGGCTCGGACTTTCTTACATCTCCCCCGAACTCCGCGAGGATCAGGGCGAGTTCGAGGCCGCCGAAAAGGATAATATCCCAAGGCTGCTCGAATGGACGCAACTGCGCGGATCCCTTCACAATCATTCAAACTGGAGTGACGGCTTCGAGAGCCTGGACACAATCGCCTCCGGCGCAGCTGATCTCGGTCTGGATTACTGGGCGGTCACCGATCACTCACGGTCTTCCCGCCAAGCAAACGGCATCTCAGCCGAAACCCTCAGAAAACAAATCATAGAGATTAAGGACATCAATGCAAAACTCGCTGAACAAGGCGCCGATTTCAGTCTACTAAGCGGCATCGAGGTAGACGTGCTCGCCGACGGCAGGCTCGACTTCGACGACGACTTGTTATCAGAGCTGGACATAGTCATCGCCAGTATCCACTCCGCATTCGCACAGCCAGAAGCGGAAACAACCCAGCGCCTTATCAAGGCCGCACAAAATCCATTCGTCCATATGATCGGACACCCCACAGGCAGACTCCTCCTCGAACGCGAACCGTATCGGATAGATATCAAAGCGCTTATCGACGCATGCGCCGAAACCGGTACATGGATCGAGCTGAACGCGCATCCGCAGAGACTCGACCTGGACTGGCGTCATTGGCGTCACGCAAAGGACAAGGGTGTGAAATGCGCGGTCAATTGTGATGCTCATAGGCTGGCGCACGCCGCATTCCTACGGCTGGGCGCCGGCATTGCGCGTAAGGGATGGCTGACGCCGGACGATGTGGTCAATACGCTGAAACCGAAAGATTTCATGAATGCACTCTCATCCAAGCGCCGACGCTACAAAGTCATATAATCACGGCATAGCAATTCGCCTGGTTAAAAGCTCTCAAGCAGCATCCAATACAAAACGTATTATCAATATCCGCCCGGTTTATTACCGCGCTCATCGATTTCGTATCCCCATTGCTCAACATAATACCAACCAGATTTAAACTCATCCCCCTTGTTCTCAAGCAGTTTTCGAAGTTTATCGTCAAGTCTATCTTTAAGTTCAGTATGCGCTTTATCATCCACCAGGTTATTCATCTGAAAAGGATCCTCGTAATTATCGAATAGAAGCCACGGCCCTTCCAAATCCCGCACGTATGTATACCTGCGCGTTCGCACCCCGCGGTATTCCGTGCCTCCATTGTTATAGCTCCATTGATGAAACGGTATAGGACAGGACAACAACACGTCATCATTACCGGGCTCGGCTTCGCCGTTTAGGACATCCGAATAATCATTGCCTTCAACCCCTTCAGGGATATTCAAACCACACAACCCCAGTAACGTCGGCATAATATCCGGCGTGTTCAATGGCATATCAATTTCCCGAGCATCGACTCCCGGTATTTTTATAAGCAAAGGAACACGACATGATTCATCGTAAGGCCGTTGTTTCTTTGTCATACCATGCGAATACAACATATCCCCATGATCGGATGTAAAAATCAAAATTGTATTATCCATCAAGTCCATATTCACAAGGACTTTCATTATCCGCCCCATACAATCGTCAAGCGCTTCTATATGCGCATAATATCCTCGCAGGTCATCGACAACATCGCTGTTGCCTCGCAAACCCGCCGGAACATTATCACGAAACTTAATCTCCCTGTCTTTATAACTCTCCTTGTATTCTTGCGGCGACATCCGATACGGCGCATGCGGCGGGCCCCATGACAAGACATAAATAAACGGTCGCTCCATATCCTTATGCTCACCCAAATAACGAATAAGATCATCCGTCTGTGCTACGGCATCGTAACCGGCCCATTTCTTCTTTTCCCTGGAATTATCCTCATAATAATATGAATTCATATAATTATGAGTACACTCGAAAGCCTTCCAGTAATCAAACCCTTGCCTGCTTTCAGGTGGAATATAGCTCGTTCGACCACGTCCATCTAAATGCCATTTCCCTACGTACGCCGTATCATAACCGCCGGACTTAAAAACATCGCCCAGACACGTGTATTCTTCTTTTAAATGAAAATCATTTATGAATACACCATGCGTTAATGGATACATTCCCGTCATTAGGCTTGCCCTGTAAGGAGAACAAACAGAACTGCCCGAAATTGCATTGACCATATTAACCGCTTGGCCGGCCAGCTTGTCCAAATTGGGTGTCGATGCATTCGGATCACCGGCATAACCTGTCGCCTGAGCTCGCCATTGATCCGCCAACACGAATACGACGTTCGGTCTATTCTCATGACTCGCTGAGACCTTCCCAACCGCATTGGACGCGGTCAAGGTCGCAACGCCGACCAGAATTAAAGAAAATACTTGCGCTCTCATATATATCAAATATTTCATTTTATAGCCTAATGATAAATTGCTTAAAAAGCTAATACACAGCGACATTTATCATAATAAACTCTCCTTGGTTTGGAAAGTCGCGTTTAATCCGTCGGAGCGCGGCTGTATCCGCAAGGATCAGCCGCAGCGGTTTCGAACGCCACGACTCCACCCGATTGCAAACCGTCTGCGCCTTTCAGAATCACGTTAGGGATGAAATATTTACCATGAAGGGCATGAATGAGGAAATATTACGTCCCTAAAGGGACTTAATGGATTTGTGTGGCGGGTGTGGCTATAAATATTTTGCCCCTGACGGGGCAAGTCTTCTCCCAGATTTTAAGTTTTAAGTGAATAAGCTGTTGAGCTGAGCCCATAATCCTAAAAGAATCCCGTTAGGGATGAAATATCTATAGAAAGAAACCCCAACAAAAAGCATAAGTCCCGTAGGGACGAAATATTATGGCGTCTCCCTTCGCGCCCGTTGCGGACACAGCCTCTCACCACCCAAAGATATTTCAATTCCGTCTCCGTTCGCATTCACGTTCGTGAATTCCGTAATTTCGGTCATTTCTAATTCTGTGATTCGAATTTGTTTCGAATGCTAAGGAATTATTCGATTACTGGGGGCAACGGCTTTTCGAGAGTGCAGCGACTGGCTTTCAGCTCAGTCGCGCTCCGAAGTTGCAGTCCCAGAACTGCGTTGACCTATACTTTTCCCCGTCGTCCATTCAATCGCGTTATGGAGTAGACGAAGAAAGGGCTTATCTTCAAAATCACTCGGTACACCCATAGGCGTGTAGAAAACGCGTCTTTGGTCTGAGACGTTAATCCAAGCAACGGGTTCAACACCGTCCTTACCCTCGCCGATAAGTAAAATCTGAGTGGTCGCGGAAAAATCGCTGTTCTTATACAGCTTACCGCTCCGCGTCCAAGGTTTGATGCCGTTCAACACAGGGTGGCCCATTGCGCCTTCGGCAATGCTGACCTCGATGGCGTCTTCCCCGCCATAGTGCCCATTGTAATCAGCGCCCAATACTTCATCATCGAACTCCGTATAGTTCCGATCAAAGGCGTGTGACGCAGTACGCAGGCCGATGATCGGCCTCTTCGACTCGAGATACGCGGCGATGGGACTCCATGATGCCTCGTTTAGCTCCAATCTCCTGCAAAAGACCACCAACAGGTCGGCCTCCTCGAGCTGATCTAGGTTGTCCAACTCCGTCGCACCATCATTGCCCAAAGACAATGTGCAATGTATATCGAACCGTCTCTCGAGCTGTTCCGCCCAGGCAGACAATGATTCCGATGACCTATATTCACGCGCACCGGTGATCATGTGGATGTATAATGAGTTATCCGCCGCAATATTCGATGTGATTAAAATCGGCGATAGACAAAATATAACCACCGCCGGAATGATCAACCGAAACAAAGCCCTTCCCCTGGCTTGAACCATTCCGTAAACTCTGCTGATTCCTGACATAATCCCGACTATATTCGGACGCGATGGCATCGTCAATACCTCAAGCCTAAACAAACCGAACCTATAAGCAAATTCAAGATTCTGAACTTCAAACTCCTGGGTGTTGCTTCGTCTCTTGAATTCTACCGCTGACACGGATAATGTATGGTCAGAAATGCTCCTTTTCTCCATAATTGTAACATTCCACCCATTATCCTCTTTTCCTCCTTCGTTTGTGCCGGCACCAGCAGTCTCCCATTGAAGAACTGATTTTTCCAATCGATTATTGACTCGCTCCGTAATTACTCCATAATTTCTCCATCAACATTAAACTGAGGATTGTTTTGATGCGTTATGCAGCTTAAATTGATCAAATTACGAAGGATAGCCGGTAATCGGCGAAGTTTTCTTAGTCATTCACCCAAGAATGATGGCAATGAAACGCAGGATAATTCTCATTCGAACCATGAAACAGAATTTACTGCTCCTGCATCGCGGCTGTGTCCCTTTAAATTCAGATCACGATCTATTCGTTCTAATTCGATCTTCACTCATCGCTGCCAACCAACCAATCCTTCCGATACATTGTTTAAATAATCAGCATATCGTTCTATGTATTTTATGTTTTTTTCCTTGTTATTATCTCCTTCTTTTTCTATTTGCATTCGTTTTCTTTATTCACATTCGTTTATTCGACCATTTAACATTTCACGCAATTTTGTTATTCCATACCTATACCTACTTGCCGCGGTATTTGCCGGAATTTCCAATAACTCGGATATCTCTTCAAATGTCATCTTCTCCCATATCTTCAAATGCACCACCAGTCTTTGCTCATAAACCAATTCTTCGAGTGCATTCGACAGCAATTCGTTAAACTCGTTATCATTCCCTTCACCATCGAATACCAGTGGTCTTTTCTCTTTATTATATTCTTCAATTGCCTTATCTCTGGTTGATCGCCTTTTTATTAAATTAACTCCCATGTTATGAGCCATACGCAACATATACGCTCGTTCATTTCTCATCATCCTCAACACCTTAGGATGTATTGTGATTTTCTCGAATACGGATTGTATTACATCATATACATCATCTTCATTTCTCAACATATTAATAAGATACGCATACATTGCCTGCGAATTCTGATCGTATATCCGCTCAATTTCGGAGTGGCAAGGCATTGAATTCGCTCCTATATCATATATTTATGAATTATTCAATCCGATCGGATGGCAACGGCCATACCCAATCTCCTTTTCTTCTGTCGATATTATCCTCGTCCATATATACTATTACTCCTCCATCATCAACGCCATTCCATCCGACTGAGTATAAGTTGTACCTATCATCGCCGATTAACTTATATTTCAATGGTTGACCGCCAATGATGTCGATTGGTAGTTGATCGATGTATTTGGGAACCAAGCTATTCAATTCTTCCGGATATTGACCATTTTCAATCTTGTATATTTCTAATACACATGCTGCTTTAGTTATGTTAATATAGCTTTGGCCTTGTGCGATCCTTATATATATATTATCAATAGGATTTATAAATTGATTGGCAAGAATATTATACGGCGATCTATTTTGTTTATAGGTTTCTAATTCCTCCGATATTGATACAATTTCATTCGGATTTTTTATAACATTTTTATTCATATTATTCAATATATATCTTGAATATATATCGGCCAGATACGTTTTATTCTGCTCATACCATCCATCGGGTATATATTTAAACATATATCCTATTACTAAGTCTCCATATGTTATATGCGATAAATTACCATTATCGTATATTCTATATATATTACGTTTGTTAGTTTTTATATCATTAATTGCTTCAATAGCAATTATTAATTCACCATGATACGCAGTTTGCAGAGTATTAATATAGTTGACTTCATTAAGTGTTTTATATAGTATATTAAGCTGCTTAATGCTCCATTTATTTAGCCAGATCCCTTCCCATATAGCTTGTAATATTTTTGTTTCGCATGACACACTCAATATTTGAGATATTATAATAGGTTCATTATTAAATGATTGTGCAATATATATAGATAGCAATACATCGTTGTAGGCGTTGTCTATGTCATCAGTCCGTAACTCTGCTATACTCTTAGTTGTTATAATATCTATGACATTATGCAAAACCGATAAATGGGAAAGTGATGCGTTGATATTATCTTCATAATTTATATTAAACCGTGCATATGGTCGATTGCTCCCTTTCTTTAACTGTTCGATTATATTATTATATTTTTCAAGTACCGCCAAAACCCCTTCGCTGGGCGACCGTATCGTTTCAGGAACATTAAACTCCTGATTCGTACTATATAAGGTATAAAGAGCCTCTAAATCAGCATATCGTCCTTTTTGCCAACTAAACAACTTTTCATGCTTTGGAAAACTTGTATTTCCAATCAAAGAAATGTTAAATAAGCGATTAGGCACATTCGTTTTACTAAACAATGGCTTCAATAAAGGAATCTCGGCGAAATTATCAGAATCGGGTACTTTTGGAGGGATCACCGATTCGAGGCTTAAACTGATTCCTTTTTCTTCCAATCGCGCCTTGCAGTTCCTCCATGCTATGTATCCTCTGATATTCTCCACGAGATAAAAAAGGAATATCATTGTCACAATGCACCCCAGCACAAAGAGGAAACGTCTCCAGAATACCGGATTAACAAACCAGTACTTATGTTGTTTCGTTTTCGCAGTCTCAACCGCATCACTAACTTCATTACTTGATTTCATAATTGTCCGTACTATATTTAATAATAATTTGATATGGACTACTGATTTTATTTAAGTTCATCAGCTCAAACCGGCGAACACGTATTCAGTCCGGCGCCGTTATCGAGGTAGGGATGCCGGTTGCCGGGCACCCCCCTCACAGATCACGGCATGCAGTTTTCCCGCACCGCGCTCTTCGCGACGACTCACTTACGCATGCATCCGCCAATTTGTGTTTTGAACCCAAGCAGATCAACCA
>JAIPKD010000005.1 GCA_021733835.1 Verrucomicrobiota bacterium | reverse complement strand
GTGTAAGAGGAGTGTTTTGCGGGGTAAAAGAGCGATAAATTGAGCCGAGAAACCGGAAAAGGAGGGAAATTTCCCTGAAGAAAACGAATTTGGCGAGGTGAAAGGAAGGGGTTTTGGTTGATCAAAAATACAGGGACAGCCTCTACGCCCAATTACGTGAAATTGAGGCTGTCCCTTAATTATATTGAGACAAATTGGTTTGGAAGATTTGGCTTGGATTCTGCGTTGACACAGGGTTAGTTTGCGGTTAATCTTTTTCGCAGACGAGAGTAAAGAAAGTATCTACTCTGAATTTAGGTCAAAGAGAGGAGTGAGAAGAATTGACGGAGATAAAGATCAGAAAGGGAGAATCGTTGGAGAAGGCCTTACGCAGGTTGAAGAAGAAGATCGACCGCGAAGGTGTTCTGAAGGAAGTACGAAATCACCGGTATTTCGAAAAGCCGAGTGAGCGGCGTCGCCGGAAGATGAAGGTTGCCAAGTTTTCCGCAATGCTGCAAGCCCGGTACTCGGAATACTAATTATAAACTGATTTACGGGCCGAGTGCCGGTGGATGCCGGAGTAGCACTCGGCTTTTTTTTATTATGTACGCTCTTTCGACATGCTGGAATTCCGGAAGGCACACGGACGGGCGAGAAATGCTTCGAGAGATACGCGAGCTCGGATTTGAATATGCAGAGCTTAGTCATGGAATTCGCCTTAGCTTGGTACCCGGGATAATCGAGGCTGTGGAGAATGGGGAGATGAAGATATGTTCTCTCCACAATTTTTGTCCTTTACCTATTGGGATAACGCATGCGGCGCCTAATGTTTTCAAGTTTACGTCTGATGATAAGAGGGAGCGTGATAAGGCGTACCGGTATTCGTTACAGACGATAGAGATGGCGGCTAAGTTAGGGGCTGAGGTTGTCGTGTTGCATCTTGGTTCGGTGGATATGCGGCCGTACACCAAAAAACTATTAAGATTAGTAGAGCACGGAAAGAAAGGTGGAGCAAAATACGAGAGGATTTGTCTTAAGGCGATCGAGAAGCGGGAAAAGAAGAAGGAAAAGCATTTTGAATTGATGAAGGAGATTCTCAGGGATTTGGAGGTGGAAGCGGAGAAGCGGGGTGTGAAGCTTGGTATAGAGAATCGCGAAACGCTGGAGGAAATACCTTTCGAAACGGATTTCATGTTATTGCTAAATGATTTTCCCGATGGGCCGATAGGGTATTGGCATGATATGGGGCATGCGCAGATAAAGGAGAATATGGGATTTATAGAGCATAAGATGCATTTGGAATCACTTGCCGATCGTTTGTTAGGGGTTCATATCCACGACGTTCAATTTCCGGATCGGGATCATTGTCCGCCCGGCACTGGTGACATAGATTTTGACGCATTAAAGGGGTTTATCAAGCCCGATCATTTGAAGGTATTCGAGTTGAGTCCGAGGCTGAATAATGCGGAGGTGATGGAGGGAGTTAATTATATAAAGTCCGTTTGGGGCGAGGGGTAACAGCTATGCGGAAGACATGGAAATTCGCGTGGCGTATACTTGTATGTGTTGTGCTTCTGTTCTGGATTTTCAATGTAATATTCATGAACGAGGCGCAGGCTGTTTGGCGGAATAATGGATGGGATTGGTCTTTGCTCGATTTTGTAGGCCGGATGAAGCAGGCATGGGTATTGGGTCCGGCTGGGCTTTGGAGGACACTGAATTTGGTGAAGCCGTTGGCGTATGTAGTATCGCTATTGTTCATGGCGTCCACGTTGGTGTTGGGGGTAATTCGTTGGCGTATGATTCTCGGGGTTCAGGGATTGATGTTACCGTGGTGGCGGGCGATGGAGATATCGATTATTGCGCATTTCTTTAATTCCTTCCTTTTGGGCGCAACGGGCGGGGATTTGCTCAAGGCGTATTATGCGGCACGGGAGACGCATCACAAGAAGGCGGAGGCGGTGATTACGGTTTTTGTGGATCGGCTAATCGGATTGTTTTCAATGCTGGCTTTTGCGTGTATGATGTCGATGTTCAATTGGGGGTTAATCAGGAAGCATCCAGCTATGGCGACGGTCGGAGTGATGGTGTTGTTGATGTTGCTCGGATTGACAGTTGTGGCTTTTCTATCGTTCTGGGGTGGGATTTCGGCCTGGTTACCGAGGGCCCGGAGTTGGATTCGGAAGTTACCTAAGGGTGATTTATTGGAGAGGTGCATCGACGCATGCCGGTGTTTTGGGCGGACGCCGTCGTTGTTGGTTAAGACGATGTTAATTTCCGCTGTACTGAACACGGCCTGCGTTTTACAGGTATGGGTGCTTGCCATGGGGATGGGATTGGAAATTCCGTTTATGGTTTTGATGGCGATTGTTCCTATTATTATCTGTATATCCGCGATTCCGATTACTCCGAGTGGTTTGGGAGTGCGTGAGAATTTATATGTGATAATGTTGGGTGTGGGGGTGATCGGGGTGCAATCCACCCACGCGTTGGCGTTGTCGCTATTGGCATTTTCCGGGAGTCTTTTCTGGAGCGTCATCGGTGGTGTTGTGTATGTACGATTGAAAGATACGCAGCGTTTGGATGAGATAACGGCGGAGGATGAAGTTGCATCTCAATAAAATGTGGGTGAGCAATAGAAGCGTCTGATGGTTTTGCGGAGTCTTATGTTTGTTATGCGTGTATGAAGATTGTGTTCGGCGGGAGACTCATCTACGTAATTGAGTGAATGTTTAAAAAGAATGTTTCATTAATAATAGTAAGACGACTGCAATCGGCCGGTTATACCGCCTTTTGGGCTGGTGGGTGTGTGCGTGATTTACTTCTAAGGAGGGCACCGAGGGACTATGACGTAGCTACGTCGGCGCAGCCGGACGAGGTCGAGCGAATTTTTTCAAAGACCGTACCGATAGGCCGTAAGTTCGGTGTGGTAATGGTAATCGAAGGAGGTTGTCAGGTTGAAGTTGTTACATTTCGGTCTGAGGCGGGGTATCGTGATGGTCGGCGTCCGACGGCTGTAGCGTTTACGGATGCGAAGGCCGACGCTATGCGTCGTGATTTCACGATAAACGGGATGTTCTATGATCCGGTTTTGGAAAAGGTATATGATTCTACTGGGGGAAGGCATGATTTAGAGGCGCGAGTGATACGCGCTATTGGTAATCCGGATGAGCGGTTTACCGAAGATTATTTGCGGATGCTCCGTGCCGTTAGATTTGCGGCGGAGTTGGGATTTGAGATTGAAAGTGAGACTTTTGGATCGGTACGTAGGAATGCGCGATTGATTTGCGGCGTGAGTGCCGAACGTGTGCATGATGAAATTTGTAAAACATTTGGGGTGAAGCATGCCGCGCGTGGGCTGGAGATCTTACGCGAGAGCGGGTTATTGGAATTAATAATGCCCGAGGTAGCGGCGATGGAAGGGTGTGAGCAGTCGCCGGAGTTCCATCCGGAGGGGGATGTATACACGCACACGAAGATCATGTTGGAATTACTGCAAGAGACGTCGGGGCTGGATACGCATCCGCTTTTGCCTTGGATAGTATTACTTCATGATGTGGCGAAGCCGGCGGTGGCGGGATTGGATGAAAAAGGGATTTTCAGGTTTCCCGGTCATGACAAGAAAGGGGCTGAGATATCTGAAGATATTTTGAGGCGATTGCGGTTTTCCTCGAAGCAGGCAGAGACTATAACGACTAGTATCCGGTATCATATGCAGTTGAAGGACGTGAAGAAGATGCGCAAGTCCACCTTGCGCCGTATTTTGCTGCGTCCTACGATTGACTTGGAGCTGGAGCTGCATCGACTGGACTGTCTAGCGTCTCACAGGGGGCTCGATGTTTATGAATTCTTGGTTGAAGAAAAAATGAGGCTCGAGAAAACGCCTGAATTAGGGCCGCCATTGATCAGTGGCGTGAACCTGTTGGAGATGGGATTTCGTCCGGGGCCGTTGATCGGCGAGATATTACGTCGTATACGCGACAAGCAGCTTGAAGGAGAGCTGACGACGTCGGAGGCGGCGGTTGAATGGGTTAAGGCGCAGTATGCGTGTGAGCTTAATGTGAAATCCGGCAGGGATTAAATGCAGATATTTTCAGACTCAAGATATCCCCAATTTTTTCTGCATTTTCTCGAGTGTTATGCCTTTGGTTTCAGGCATGATGAGAAGCACCCAGAGCAATTGTAATACCATCATGACGGCGTAAAATGCGAAGGCATGGCCGCCGGAGATATCGGCGATTACGGGGAATGTCCAAGTAATAATTGCGGCCATAAACCAGTGGGTGAAGCTTCCGAGTGCCTGTCCGCGGGCGCGTACGCGATTCGGGAATATTTCGCTTATGAACACCCAGATGACGGCGCCTTGTCCGAATGCGTGAGAAGCTATGAATACCAGGAGGCTTATCAAGATCACGAGGCCGCCTGTTTCGGTGAAGTCCGTACCAAAGATATAGAATGTGCATGCAGTAGCGCTCAGGCTTATTATATATCCGATCGAGCCGACGATCATGAGGAATTTGCGTCCGAACTGATCGATTATCGCCAGTGCCGCCATTGTGAATATAAGATTTGTTCCGCCGATGGCGACCGATTGGAGTAGCGCTGAATTTTTACCGGCGCCGGCCATTTTGAAGATTTCCGGCGCGTAATACATCAGCGAATTGATACCCGAGAGCTGATTGAAGGCTGCGATAGCGATGGCGAGGAGGATCGGTTTTCTGTATTTAGCCTGGAACAGGGGTTCTTTTTTCTCCATATGTTCCATTTCGATTGATGCGCGGATTTCGTTGATTTCCTCGTCTACATTCCCGGTATCGGTACCGAGTTTCAGCAGGCCGTCACGGGCCTCAGCGATGCGGTTTCTTGCTACGAGCCATCTTGGGCTTAATGGATTCAGGAACAACAGGAAGAAGAATGCCGCAGCCGGGAAGGCTTCTACTCCGAGCATCCAGCGCCATTCGGTGAGGCCGAGGTCGAACTGTGCGATTGTGAAATTCGAGAAAAATGCGAGGAGGATACCCAGCACGATATTGAACTGCGTAATGGCGACGAGTCGCCCGCGATAGCGGGCAGGCGAGATTTCAGCGATATACATTGGGGAAATGACGGAAGCGCCGCCGACGCCGAGCCCGCCGAGGAAGCGAAAGAGGAGAAGCGAGTACCAATCCCATGCCAGCGCACAACCGATGGCCGAGAGCAGGTAAAGGACGGCGATAACGAGCAGTGTTGTCCTGCGCCCGTAGCGGTCGGCCGGTTTCCCTGCGGAAATTGCGCCGACTATTGTACCAATGAGTGCGCTGGCGACGGTGAAGCCCTTGGCATAACTGCTTAGGTTATAAATGGATTGGAGCATATCCGTCGTACCGGATATTACGGCCGTATCGAAACCGAACAGCAATCCGCCCAGTGCGGCGATTATCGAGCTGCAGAGGAGGTGCAGGGATGGTCTTGCGGGCTCCTTAATTTTCCGTTGTATAGCTGTTTGATCGGCCTTTTCGGAGTTATCGTGGTTTCGAGAGTTCATTTTTAGTCAACTGTTATATGTATGTTGTATGTTTTACATGACACTTTCCATAAACCGGCGTGTGGAAAACCGCGGTTTCAAGGATAGAATTGTTGCAAATAATACCGGTCGATCATGTTCGGCGATATTAATTATTCCTCCGGGTATTCCACTCTTACGAGGCCGGCATCGATGTATTGCCCGCCCGAGGTTTGTTTACAATGGATGGCGATTATATTTCCGCTCGGCTTCAATTCGGCGACAATCTCGTCGTTGAGGGGGTGGAACATATAATCGGTGGTAAATCCAGTGAACTCCGCGACAGGTGTCCCGTTGATGAAGACTTGCGCGTCTTCGTCGTGGTGGATATAGAGCTTAAGGTCTTCCGGTATCGGTTGCGCCGGATCGAAACTGCGGCGAATCCAGATATCGGATGTGTCCCATCTTGTTCCTATCGTGGCCCCGGGGGTGGCAGGCGTACCGAAACCGGCCTTACCGGTTTGCCATCCGGAGTCATTGAATCCGATGGAGTACCAATCTTCCGCTGGGCGTGTTGTGGTGTATTTCCACGTGACGCCTTGATCTCTCGCGTATGGGATGATGGTGATGATCTTCGGCGGTTTGGGGACGGGCGCCCAGTTCGAGGCCTTTATGTTGTCTCGGCCGGCCCATTCTTTCCAGAGATTCTTGTTATAAAGCATTTTAAGGAACACGCCTCCTACAACCGGTCGTGCCTGGAATCCGACACGCTTTGCGTTATGCGTCCAGTACCAATCGGTCATCGGCACGCGATCCGATGTCTCGCGAAGGAACAGCATTACCGGATCGAGGAGCGCCTTGAAATCCTCGCGCTTTTCCGTGAGGGTGGCCGTCCAAAGTACCCAGTCGAGTTTTGTATATTTCGAGCGATTATCCAGGGGCAGGCCATAGCGGTTTTGGACTTTTTTATAGAACGCCATTTCTTTATTGCGAATATCGTCGGTAAAAAGGTTAAGACCGAGGATTTGGTCCCAGACGAGGTTGTATTTTTGGCTCCATGTGCCGGATTTATCGAAGGCGAGCCGGAAATGGTCACCGTCGTCTGCTTCCTTGGCCCATTTTTTTGAGAATCCAGCGGCCAGCCGGTTATATTTGCGGGCCAGGTCGTGCTTGCCGAGGCCTGTGCATAGGCGTGAAAAGGCGCCGAGGGCGTTAATGGCCTTGGCCGAGAGATTGACGTTATGGGCGAGGTGCCCGGCGAAGTCGTCCGTGCACAACTGGTTTTCGGGGTCGTATCCTTTTTCTTCGAGGAATTCGGCCCATTTGAGCAGGGTCGGCCAATATTCGGCGGCGAAGTCCGTATTACCTTCCGCCTCGGCCAGGGCGGAAATCATGAGGAGCATGTTGGCTGATTCCTCGACCGGCATTTGGTTTTCGGCGGAATGCTCACCGCCGCCGTAGGCTTGGCCGTTTGCGAGGGGATAAGTTCCCAGGTCATGCGGCGCGAATGGGAACGTCCAACGCTCGGACCGGGCGTAATTGAGTACTGGTGCGAGCATTGCCTTCGTCAGCGTCGGACTGAGGAACAGTACCATGGGTGACATGGGATAGATTACGTCTACGGTACCGATACAGCCGTTACTGAAGCATTCTTTTGAGAAGAGCATTGGCTGGCCGTTTGCGTCTGCGACGAGTTTATTCGCCGCCAGGCACTGGCGATATGCGAGGGCGCAGAGGTTTGCGTAGTCTATGCCGCCCGCGCGGGTAAGGTCGTGCATCAGGTTTTGGTCGAATTCAGCGCATTGTCTGCGGAGCTGTGTAAAGTCGTTGAACGCTTTTGTTATGAGGTCTTCGGCGTCGGCGCCATTCCTGCGCCAGTAAGGCCTTAGGTTCCGTTCGAAATACTGTATGGAATAAAGGTCGTCGTAGGCGAGGATCAGTTTACGTTCCACCTGTTTGTTGTCTACGTCGCCGAGATCGAATACGAATGCGGCTGCAGGAGTATCGTCGTTTGCGGCGCGCGGCCGGCGCGCATCGGTTTCCGACGGCAGCTGGTTGTGCTTGATGAAATCTGCGCGTAGCGCGTCTTGGGCGCCTATGTTGTGGAAAGTGGTATCGGTTGTTGCGGCGGCGGAATATATGTAGCCCCAATCGATCCGGAGGTCATCGCCTTTCTTGGCCAGGATTGGTTGATTTTGTGAGCCTATCCTGGTGACGCTCAGGCCCTCAAGTTCCATCTTCGACCAGTTGACTTTTTGGGTCGGTTGGTTTACGGCGAGTGTGGCCTCGTTTTCGAAGTAGATGGAGACGCGGTGTTCTTTTGAGTCTGTGGCATTGACGTTCCAGACGAGATATGTCACCGGCCGGCTTAGGATATCAAGATTATGCGGCAGGGCGGCCGTTAGGAATGTGAGGTTTACACTGACACCGGCCCCGTTGAATTCGCAGACTGTCCTTGTTGGCAGGATTTTTAGGTCGGTTTGGGTGAGTGCCGGGAGGTCCTCCGGTGAGTTTCCCATGATCCGGTATGTTTGGTCATCGATGCGGATCAGGCAGGTGATGCCTTGCGGCGTGCCGGTCCAGTGGCGAGTTGTGTCGTCGGTAAGTTCATCGGCAAAAGACCAGACACTGAAATAAGGATCGCATGCCACTAGGGGCGTTGCGGGAGGGATGAACACGTCGTCCGAGTCACGTGTAATTGCGATTGGTCTGGATTGAGTCGTGACTTGTTCACCCGATGAGATCAGCGTCGATGCGGTTGATACAATTACGCAGACAACTGCGAATGCGGTTGTTCGAGAGAGGATTTTAGTAGCACCGAGGTTTCTTTTAAAGCCATTCATAACTTTTGGTTTTCCTAATGCCCGGCCCGGAAAAAGTCAATAAAATCATTGCGCTCGGTTGTTCCGGATATATCGTTATTCGAGAGAGACGAAATATGGTCTTGGTAATAGACAACTACGATTCGTTTACGTACAACCTGGTTCAATACCTGGGTGAGATGGGCGTGGCGCTTGAGGTGCATCGCAACGATGAGATATCGATGGACGATATATCAGGGATGGCGCCGGAGCGGATATTGATTTCACCCGGGCCGTGTTCTCCGCGTGAGGCGGGGCTATCGAATGAGATAATCAGAAGGTTTGGGCCTGAAGTGCCGTTACTGGGCGTATGTCTGGGACAGCAATGTATCGGGCATGTTTATGGCGCGGAGGTAGTTGTAAACTATAGAATGATGCACGGGAAGACCTCTCCGATATTTCACAATGGCCGTGAACTGTTCGAGGGCATGCAGAATCCGTTTACGGCGACGCGATATCATTCCTTGATCGTTAAGCGTGACACTATTCCGCCATGTCTTGAAATTACGGCCGAGACGCAGGAGGGCGAGGTAATGGGTCTTCGGCATTGTGAGCATCCGGTATGGGGCGTGCAGTTCCATCCGGAAAGCATTCTTTCCGAGGACGGGAAGATGCTTCTCAGGAATTTTCTGAGACTACGCAGACCTGTTCAGCGGTGATGAAGAATATTTGAACGCTATTGTGATCATACGGCCCTTTCACCTGTCTCACCGGTGCGGATTCGGGAGATCGATTCCACGGGTGATACGAAGACTTTGCCGTCGCCGATTTTTCCTGTTTGTGCTGCGCCGATTATTGCTTCTACCGCTGTATCTGCGACTTCGTCGAGGATGACGATCTCTATCTTGATTTTCGGCAGGAAATCGACCGTGTACTCGCTGCCGCGATAGACTTCCGTGTGTCCTTTTTGACGGCCGAAGCCTTTGACTTCGCTGACGGTCATTCCTTCGATTCCGACGCTTGCGAGGGCTTCTTTGACATCCTCCAGTTTGAACGGCTTGATGATTGCTTCGATTTTTTTCATGACTAACTTCTATTCGTTATATGTGGACAATTAACCTTTCCTGTTATCAATTGCAAATCAAACGGGAACATTAGGTGTTGTCTTAGTATCGGCTTTCGCTTTAGGATGAAGATTACTATGCGAAGAGCGATAACGGCCGTAATCCTATTTATATGTGTGTTTTGTTTAACTGCGGCGGAGCAGAAGTTTGATTTCTCCGAGGTATCCGAGGGGGAATTACCGTCTGATTTCGAGAGCAAAGTAACCGGCGAAGGTGAACCTGCCGAATGGCGAATAATCCGTGAGGAGGTGGAGTCTGCGTTTGAATCCCTGACCGGAATGTCGCCGGTGGTGACGTATCAGAAGGTGTTGGTTCCCGCCTCGGGGCAAAAGCTGGATGAACATTTTCCATTGCTCGTGTATGAGGCTGAAGAATTCGGGGATTTCACTTACACATGCAAGGTAAAAATCGTGGAAGGCGACATGGAGAGGATGGCGGGGATTGCATTTAGGATTCGGGATTCGCGGAATTACTATGTTTTCAGGATAAGCGCCGCCGGGAATACGGTGTACTTCTATAAGTTCGTCGATGGTATGAGGAGCAAACCGATCGGCAAGAACATAGAGATCGAGACCGATAAGTGGTATAAACTCACCGTTAAGTGCCAGGGGAATCAGATTCGTTGTTTCCTGGATGACGAGGAAGTTATTCCGGAGATGACGGACACATCTTTTCTATATGGAAAGATAGGGTTTTGGACTAAGTCCGATGCCGTTGCATATTTTCTGGAGCCGGAACTGGACTTCAAACCGCGCGTCATCTTTGCGCAAAAACTGATAAACAAGACCTTGAAGGAGTTTGATAGGCTGAGAGGAATCAGTATTTTTACAATATCAAATCAATCCGCTGATCCTGAAATTATTGCGAGCAGCGATCAGGAGAAGGTTGGCGAGACTGGCAGCCGGGTTGAGAAGGACGTAATATCCAACGGCCACATTTATACCGGCAAAGACGCTGGAAAGGTCATAGTGACCATGCCTTTGCACGATCGCAACGGCGTGCCTATGGCAGCTGTGCGAATCGAAATGGAGACGTTCTTTGGGCAGACGGATCAAAACGCCATATCGCGAGCTATGCCTATCGTTAAGGGCATGGACGAACAGGCGCTGGGATTGGAGAGCCTCATGAATTAGTTGTTTACTGAGGTTGTGCTTATCGCATTTTCTGGAGAAGGGAGTTAGTTAAAATCGGAGGAGGGAATTATTATCGCAATTTTGCGAAACGAATAAGCGTTTCAGCTTCAAAAGTTCAAATATTCTCTTTTTAAGCAACATATCGGCGTCGTTTTTGCGGTGTTTCAGTAAAAAATGATCCCAGCCGCTGTTGCCGGTTTGTGTCGGCAATGTTTTTGCTTGTTTTGCAACTATGAATTTCGGAGTTTTCATAGAGAGAGACGGTGTCTTAAACAAACAAGTAATGGAGTGTGGACGGCCTACCAGCCCTCGTTCTCTTGTTGAATTCTCTCTTAACCTGGAGGTGGCGGGTAGTTTAAAGGTGTTGAAAGATGCGGGATACATCATAATTGTGACGACGAATCAGCCGGGGATTTCCACCGGCGAGATTCCAAAATATCAGATCGAGCGTATGCATAGGTTGCTGTTGGAGGTTTTTCCTGTGGACGACCTGTTCTTGTGTCCGCATGAACCGATGGATGTATGCCCGTGCCGCAAGCCCAAGCCCGGCATGTTTTTTGAAGCTGGGTTTAAGTGGAACTTGAACCTCGAGCACAGCTTTGTGGTAAGCCGTATGTGGCAGGATTCCGAGGCGGCTCATCTGGTGGGAGCTACTTCGTTGTTGATTGATTCGCCGTGGAATGGCTGCGGACATCACGATTTTATCCTTTCTGATTTTGCGGAGGTTTGCGAAAGGATTATGAGATTGGGGCCGCTGAAACCACGAAAGCGGAGGCAATACCACGCGATTTCCCGTGTGTAGAATTCTGCGCTTTAGCATGTTTAGACATGTATTTATTTGCTGGATAAGTAATGATATTTCCTGTATAAGCGGTCTGAACTCGAAAGGATATATATTATGAGCGAGGATGAACAGCAATATAAGGATATTCCTCCGGCGCCGGAACGGCCGGATAACCAGGCTTTGTTATGGGCGACATTCTGTCATTTGTCGGCCTTGGCGGTTTTTATCGGAATCCCGTTGGGAAATGTTATAGGACCTCTTGTTATCTGGCTGATCAAGCGTAACGAGATGCCGATCGTAGACGAGCACGGGAAGGCGGCATTGAACTTCCAGATTTCGATGTCGATTTATTTTATCGTTTCTTTAGTCCTGGCGCTTGCCGTCATTGGCTTCTTCCTGTTGCTGGCCTGGATGATTATGGAGATTGTCTTTGTTATAATTGCCGCCGTCAAAGCCAATAACGGCGAGAGTTACGAGTATCCGTTGACGATCCAATTTCTGAAATAGTCCTGTGTTTGATGCCATCCGACGTGGTGTATCGCTATTAACAAATTAGGATAATCCGTGTAATATCGGGCGCAGTCAATCTTCGGAGCGTGACTGTGCTGAAGGGCAGTCGCAGCAGCTTGAAAATGCCGCTGGCCCCTGATAATCGGATGAAGGCGTATTGTTCGGAGCCGCTGCGACTGGCCCTACGGACACAGCCGCGCTCCGCCGGAATCGGAGCGCGAGTGCGCGTATCAGCGACAGAGTATATTCCGATAAATGTCGTAAATTATTAGCTTTTTAAGCAGTTTACCACTGGATCGTTTGACGTCGAGCGGCATCGAGGATTTTTCGGAGGGGCGTTTTTGACTTTTCTGCAAGGGCCTTGCAAGACTCGTACTCGGGTTTGACCGAGATGATGCGTCCATTTAAGTACCCTTTCTTGATTTGCACCGGCCCGAATTCGGTATGGACTTCTGCAAATTCCCTTATGAGCTTGCGTCTTTCTGTAGTGTGGAAGCGGACACCGAATGCGCCTGTTTCGCGGATGAGGAAGTTACAGAACTCAGCCGTATCTTCTTGTTTGCATAGGACGGTTAAGATGAAGCCGGGACGGTTTTTCTTCATTTGTATGGGTGTAATGAACGCATCGAGGGCGCCCGCGTGTAGGGCGTTTTCCAGGATATGACCGGCGGTCTCCGGCGTAACATCGTCCAGGTTGGTTTCGATTACGCTGATTTCATCCTTATCAGTATCCTCGTCGGGTGAGGGGATGGATTCGGTGAGGACGGCCCGTAATACGTTAGGCCGGGAGTCGAGGTTTTTGGTGCCGATGCCATAACCGATTTTATTGATCTTTTTAAGGCGCATTGGGCCGAAGGATTCCGCGAACTCGGCGACCAGCGCCGCGCCGGTCGGAGTGATCAATTCATGGGGTTCTTCGCACTGATCGATAACCGCGCTGCAACGGCTGAGAATCTCGAGTGTTGCCGGTGTGGGGACGGGGAAGTTACCGTGAGCGCATTTCACGAATCCCCGGCCTTCAAAAAGCCGGATACACTCGACGCGGGGTTTGTCCAATTGCTCGAGTGCCAGGCAAGCGCCGACTATATCGATAATCGAATCGAGTGCGCCGACTTCGTGAAAATGCACTTTTTCCGGTGGAACACCGTGGATTTTCCCCTCTGCGACGGATATTCGTTCAAAAACTGAAATGGCGTGGCCGGTCGTCCAGTCCGATAATTCGGCTTGGCGGATCATGCGCTGGATTTCCGTGAAATCGCGGTTTGGCGATGAGTGAACATGCGCATTGCCGTGTTTGAGGTGCTCGTGATGTCCGGTGTGTGCTGCATTATGGGCGTTGTTTACTGTAGTATGAGCATGCCCGTGGTCTTCGGCGGTGATAATGGTGAGGCGTGTGCCTGTGATTCCGTGTTTTTTAGTTTTTTCGGTCTTTAATTCGAAATGTTCCGGTGCGAGACGGTTAAGCACGGATTCGATCTGATTGATGTCCGCGCCGAGATCGATCATTGCCCCCAGGAACATATCTCCGCTAATTCCGCTAAATGCATCCAGATGGATCGTCCGCATGATATTATTATTGGTTGTTGGTTGATTCCTCGGCCAGCGCATTGATTTGTCCGGCTGCAAAGCCTGCGCCGAAGCCGTTGTCTATATTTACCACCGTCACACCGCTGCCGCAGCTGTTAAGCATGCCTAGGAGGGCGGCGATTCCATTGAAGCTTGCGCCGTAGCCGACACTCGTCGGTACCGCGATGACGGGGCGTCTGACCAGGCCGGCGACGACACTGGGTAACGCGCCTTCCATTCCTGCTACGACGATCAGGGCATTGGCGCTCTGAATGATGTCCAGCCTGCAAAGGAGCCGATGCAATCCCGCCACGCCCACATCGAATATCTTGTCGACATTGTTCCCCATAATCTCGGCGGTGATGGCCGCTTCTTCGGCCACCGGCAGGTCGCTTGTTCCCGCGCAAAGGACGGCGATTTTGCCATTTTTCTTGGGCAGCGGTGTTTTTTCGAGTGTGATGCAACGCGCACGCTCATGATAGACCGCGGACTTGAATTTATCGAGAAAGAGTCGTGCGTGATCGGATTTTGCGCGCGTGACCAGTACGCAGCCGTCGTGGTCGATGATCTCTGACGCTATAGCTACGACTTGCTCGGGTGTTTTGCCTTCGCCGTAGATTACTTCAGGAAAACCTTTGCGGATACTGCGATGATGATCGACAACGGCGAATCCCAGCTCCGCAAGCGGCGCGGATTGGAATGCGTGGAGCACCGCCTCTTTCGGCGTCTTCCCTTCACGATAACTTTCAAGTAAATCCAGTAATTCCTTTGATGTCACGGCAGGAAAAATGGCATGAATAATTCGATGCGTCACGCCGGAAATGAAGGTTCGAGTGGGTTTGTGTGGAATTACCGACTGCGCAATGATGGCGATTGATGAGTTCACCCTTGATTTCGAGCTGGAGTTTTTATGCGATGCAGTGTAATATTAGGAATTAAATGCAATATTGTCCTTAAATGCGAACCAGGTATCAACATACCGAAAATGCATGATCGGTGGCCGGTGGTTTTTTAGCGGCGGCCTGGGAGTTGGATGATTTAAGCTTTAGAAACAACTATAACCGAACACTTGAGGAGAATATAATGAGTGAAAAGAAGATATTAACCACTGCGGCAGGGATTCCCGTTTCAGATAACCAGACGTCTTTGACCGCCGGTGAACGCGGTCCGACTCTTCTGCAAGACCACTATCTGCTGGAAAAGCTTGCCCACTTCAACAGGGAGCGAATCCCCGAGCGCGTCGTCCACGCAAAGGCCACCGGCGCGCATGGTGTGTTCACCGTGACCAATGATATAACGAAATATACGAAAGCGCGGTTGTTCTCTGAGGTCGGCAAGAAGACCGAGATGTTCGGACGATTTTCGACGGTCGCCGGCGAAAAAGGATCGGCTGACACAGTACGTGATGTCCGCGGGTTCTCTTTAAAGTTTTACACCGAAGAGGGCAATTGGGATATGGTGGGGAACAATACGCCGGTGTTCTTTATTCGCGATGCGATTAAGTTCCCTGATTTCATTCATACCCAAAAGCGCGAACCCCAAACAAACGCCCCGAGGGACTTTGCGCAATGGGACTTCTGGTCTCAAGTGCCAGAGGCGCTTCACCAGGTGACAATCCTATTCTCGGATCGCGGTATTCCAATGGGTATACCGTACATGAACGGATACGGGAGTCATACCTACAGTTTTATCAATGCCGACAACGAACGCTTCTGGGTCAAGTTTCACTTCAAGACGCAGCAGGGCATCCGGTGCATGCCGGTGGATGAGGCCAAGAAACTGGCCGGGGAATGTCCTGATTACCACACTATTGAACTGTTCAAGGCGATCGAGAGAGGTGACTGTCCGAAATGGACGTTGTATGTTCAGATAATGCCTGAAAAAGAGGCGGAAGAGTATCGCTGGAACCCGTTTGACCTGACAAAGGTATGGCCACACACTGATTATCCATTGATCGAGGTCGGCGTGATGGAGCTGAACCGTAATCCGGCGAATTACTTCGCCGAAGTCGAGCAATCCGCCTTCTCGCCGGCGAATGTAGTTCCCGGGATTTCATTTTCACCATGTAAAATGCTGCAGGCCCGAATCTTCTCATATGCCGACGCGCATCGTTACCGGCTGGGCGCCAATTTCGAGCGGCTTCCTATCAATGCTCCGCGTGCGGCGACCGTACAAAACGTCTACCAACGGGATGGCGCTATGAGGTTCGATGATAACGGCGGAGCGGATCCGAACTACGAGCCCAACAGCATGGGCGGCCCAGTTGCCGATCCGACGTATGCCGAACCGCCACTGAGGATTTCCGGGGATGCCGACCGCTACGAACAGAAGCGCGGTGTCGATGATGATTATATCCAACCGGGTAACCTTTTCAGGTTGATGTCTCCGGAGCAACAGGAGAGACTTGTCGAAAACATAAGCGGGAGCCTAGGCAATGTGCCCAAGGAACTCCAGGAGAAGATGATTGCGCATTTCCGTAAAACGGACGAAAACTATGGAAATGGTATTGCAAGGAAACTTGGTCTGATGTGATGTGCTAGTGCATACACTGCAAATAACAGCGTGGCTAAAGTGCGTCATAAAGCGTTGCGCTGTTTTTGTGGTTTGATATGCAGTTGTTTTTGAAACCGTAATGAACATCGTTCTAAAGGTTAGTTATGTTAAATCGAATTCTGTTATTGTTTATACTGACATCTGTTGCGGCGATCGCCGGGGATTTGCGCTACTTCAATCCGGGTACCCTTGGTAAGCCGACTGATGAATCGACTGCCCTCGTTCTTCCGGGTGAACCGGAGGCTGTTTATCCATCTTCAATCAGTACAGACATCAAGGAGGGACGATATTTCTCCGTTACGGTCAATTATCCCGAAGACGTTTCCTTTGAGGCAATCCGCGAGGCGTTGAATAAACGGTATAAGGAGTACGAGAATGAATCGTATGCAGGGGATTCACATATCGGTTTGTGGCGGAATGAAGATGATGGATACGGTATCCAGCTTAAGAAGAGCGATAATACGGTTCGGGTCACATACATTTCGTTCATGGACAACTCCGAGACATGGGATCGCTTGGAGGAGTTGCAAACTCTATCCAGTCTATGGAAGAATGGGTCCACGCCGGGAGTCCAACTGCCTGCAGACGACAAGGAAAAACTCGAAACACTGATCTTTACAATACTTCCGGATCAAGAGTATATAGGCGAAGATAGGGAATGGCAAGTCAAATATTTGGATGATGGCGACGAAGAGGGAGATGTAAAAGATATCCTCTCTGTAAGATTACTGGAAAAAGGGGATGTTTCAGCTAATCGTCTTATTTGGTTTCACATATTCTACACGCACGATAAACAGGAATTCTACGGGAATGAAAATTTTGAAGGATACAGAGGGATGGGGATGGAAGATCGGCATTATTTCATTCTTGTCGGCAATGTCGAAATACGAGCTGTGGCGGCATCCGAGGAATATAAAAACGACGTGAAAATTAAGGACATACTAAAGGCTTTCAAGCTCAAGGATATCGAAAAACTATAGCCGGCGGAACCAAGTTGTGGTTTAAGTTATTTGCTTATACACTTGAGTTTGGGAGAATGATGTATGAGGCTGATTATATAATCGTATACCATCAATTTATCCAAATCTTCGACCATGCTTAATCGATAAGATCATATTAACGGCTAAATTAGATAAATCATTCAATAGGTAATAAGTGTTATATCATGAAAATTAATAGGTTCGTAAAATACATGTTTATTCTGTTATTGACCGGAGTGGTCATTTTAGCCGCTGGAACAGGGTTTTGGTATTATAAATTCAAACGCTATACTCCGGTTAATGCGGTTAAAGACATAAAGGCGGCGATAGCGGCACGCGAGGCCTCAGAACCGGTGGAACGGTTTTTGGAATCCCGGTACGGATCACTTTCCGATCCGAAAAACCGTCGCGATGCGTTTTTGGATTTCTTTAATGTAGACCATATAAAGGGGCTTCGAATGATTTCAAAACATATTCCGAATTCGAAAAGGCAAAAGTATGTAAACGCCATGGCGGAATGGATTGCCGAATACCGAACTACAATGTCATCTGAGGAAAAAGCAGCGCTTCGGAACCGATTGAATGAGCCTGACAGCCGTATAATTTTTCAACAGGCTGCATCACGATATCTGCAACAAGATATCCGATACCGAGCAGCCACAGCGCCGGTAATCACTGAACTAATGATTACGCTCAATGAAGTACAGAATCCTTAAGGATTTATTATGAGAAAATTACAGGTGTCACGTTCAATACTTACGAAATCACTATCGACATTATCAAAATGCGTTGGATTCACACTGATAGAGTTACTGGTAGTTATAGCGATAATAGGAATCCTTGCCGGCCTGCTTTTGCCTGTATTAGGTCGAGCAAAACGCAGCGCAAATGAAGTGGCTTGCATAAGTAATCTTCGACAGATAGGTATCGCATTCGAGTTATACATTCAAAACAACGAACAACATCTACCGTCTTGCGCACAATTGCCGAGTGTCGACACCAATTTGCCGGCGCTTAATACTACTTTGGAACCGTATTTGAGAGCCAAGCAAGTTTTTAAGTGTCCCTCAGACCAGAGTATCTTCCCAGAGGAACAGATCAGTTACGAATGGAATCATTTCCTTAACGGTGCTTCCTATAATCGGCCACAGGATTGGTCGCCGGTGACCAAATCAATAGTTGAATTGATCTTCGGCGGACGTATCAACACACCACTGGTTGGTGATGCGAATCCTTTTCACCAGGCACATGGGGAATGGACCGGAAAGAATGCGTTGTTTTTCGATGGTCGTGTCGAGCGAGCGAAGAAACGTTGATAAATGCGCCGAGTCTGCCTCATGTCTTATCTGATCATTTCAAGACTGAAATGTTATTTATTTGTCATTTGCACGACTCCTGTATTAACTTCAATCGAAGCCGGTGAAGGGGTTTCTCTGTTGTTATTCGGCTACCGGCCGATTTATCTTCTCCGGTGATAATCTGATTATTGAAGGTGAAATGGATAGTTATGTCGACAGATAGAGATTTAAGGGATCAATTAAGGAGAATCGACGGAAAAGGTTATGGTGCGTACAAGGATATTCAAGGCCAGTATCGGTTTGGGTTCTATACGTTATACATAGACCATGTACAAGGTGATCCATTTGCCGCGCCCAGCCGGGTGCGTGTGTTGCTGGATCAGAGTACGGCGCGTTTTCCCGGGGATACCTTTAACGGTGTAAGCCGGAACATAGGTCTCTGCGATTATTTGACCCGCTGTTTCCACGGCGCGATTCGACGGAACACAAAGGGATCAAGGGGCAGCGGCAAGAGCGGCGCCGTGGCCATAGACCGCCCTACGCAAGAGGTGCTGGAGCGTACTTCCGTAATCGTAGATGACGCCGGTGTCGAGGCGAGGTTCGTTGTGGCATTGCCTGCGTTCGGACGCAGGATAGCGGGGCGCCAGGCTGAGGCCGTCTTTTTTGAAGAGCTCCCGGCAATTGTCGAAGAGTCGTTATTCTTTAAGAACCTCGACGCAGACGCCTTATACCGGCATGTAAAGACGGTCGAGGACGCCGATTCGATTCGTGGGCAGCTGGCCGGCGCGGGGTATATTGCGTTCATTAACGACGGCGCAATCCTGCCGCGCAGGAGCGGCGTGGATGCGCGCCCGATGCAGGGCTCGGATGTCGTCTGCTTCAAGGCGCCGGACGAATTCCAGGTCGAATTCACATCCCCAAACAGCGGCGTTATCCGAGGGATGGGTGTGCCGAAGGGCGTCAACCTGATCGTCGGCGGCGGGTATCATGGAAAATCGACTCTGCTATCCGCCCTGGAAATGGGTGTGTATAATCATATCCCCGGCGACGGCAGGGAGTATGTGGTGAGCGATCCGGACACGGTCAAGATACGCTCCGAGGACGGACGCCGTATCGAGAAGGTCGGGATCACACCGTTTATCAACAACCTGCCCCTTGGGAAGCGGACATCGGATTTTTCCTCTGAAGACGCAAGCGGCAGTACGTCACAGGCGGCGAACATCATTGAAGCCCTTGAGATAGGCGTGTCTACGTTGCTTATCGATGAGGACACCTCCGCGACAAACTTCATGATTCGCGATCACAGAATGCAGGAACTGGTCGCAAAATCGCATGAACCGATTACTCCGTTCATTGATAAAGTCCGGCAGTTGTATACAGACTATGGTGTTTCAACCGTTCTGGTGCTTGGCGGTTCGGGTGATTATTTTGATGTGGCGGATCATGTGATCTGTATGCAGGAATACCTTCCGTTTGACGTCACCGAAAATGCGAAAACGGTTGCGCGAAAATACAAGACCGAGCGTAGTAACGAGGGCGGCGAGGAGTTCGGCGCAGTTGTACCGCGCGCGCCCAAACCGGAGTCTCTCGATCCAAGCAAGGGTAAGCGCGCCGTAAAGATCAAATTACGCGGCTTGAATACCATTCAATTCGGCGAGAACGAAATCGATCTCAGCGCCGTCGAGCAACTTGTTGATCCGAGTCAGACCCGCGCAATAGCCGAGGCCATGTGTTGCGTGAAGAATTATGCCGACGGCACACGTGGACTACGTGAGGTGATTGATTTGATCATGGGAGACGTGAAGAAAGACGGATTGGACGGGTTGAGCCGCAGACCGGCCGGTGATTTTGCGGGCTTCCGCAGATTCGAGCTTGCTTCGGCGATCAACCGGTTACGGACATTGGTGGTCGAGCAGGTCCGGTAAAGGTGGTTGTGATCCTGATACCGATTTCGATTTCGATTTCGATACCGATTTGAGGAAGGCAGGTGCTTTAATGTACTAATGAATTTGTCCTGAGTCTTGCACCTCAAAATTGAATATCATGGGAAACAGTGTAATTGTTAGGGAGGTATGTTGGCTTATATATTTTTAGCTGCGTTAATGTCGGGGGCATCCGGTGCTCCGGCGCCCGAGTATAATAAACTTACAGCCGAGGAACGGCGGGTGATCATTGAAAAGGGGACTGAACGCCCGTGGAGCGGTAAGTATGTTAATCATAAGGCGGACGGTGTTTACGTTTGCAAGCGATGCGACGCGCCGTTGTTCCAGTCGGGCGACAAGTTCGATTCACATTGTGGCTGGCCGAGTTTCGACGATGCCTTAGAAGGCGCGATAAAGAAGCAGCCGGATGCAGACGGTGTACGCACGGAGATCGTATGTTCCAATTGCGGCGCGCATTTGGGGCATGTTTTTCATGGAGAAGAATTTACGCCGAAGAATACCAGGCATTGTGTGAATTCGATTTCCCTGAATTTTGTTCGACGGCAAGAGACTGACGAAACTGAGAAGATGGAGGCCGCCGTTTTTGCAGGCGGTTGTTTTTGGGGTGTAGAGTATTACATGGAAAAGGCGAAGGGTGTGCATTCCGTTGTCGCTGGATTTACCGGCGGTCGAAAGGAGAGTCCATCATACGAAGAAGTATGCAAGGGTGTGACCGGCCATCTCGAGGCCGTGAAAGTCGAGTACGATCCAGGGAAAACCACATACGAGGAGTTGGCAAGACTATTTTTCGAGATTCATGATCCTACCCAAGTAAACGGGCAGGGGCCGGACATAGGCGAGCAATATCGGTCGGTCATTTTTTACAAGAACGAGGAGCAGAAGAAGATTGCATTGAAACTGATTCAAATTCTCAAGGAGAAGGGTTACAATGTATCGACGGAGCTGCGACCGGCATCGGTGTTCTACGAAGCCGAGGAATACCATCAGGATTATTATGAAAAGAAGGGCGTGAAGCCATACTGTCATGGATATACAAAAAGATTTTAAAATGTTATCGAGGTTATAAAATTCATACCCTCCGGATATTCGATGTTATCGTGCTTATTAAATATAGGCGGTTATCCCGTTTTTTATATTCGCCGGACGGGGTGTGTGAGTAAAGGAGGGCGCTCGAAACAACGGATGTGTAATCCCCGCTTATGAGGACGAAACAGAGGGATTTAACACAGGGCTCCATAGCTCCGATGCTTATCAAGTTGGTTTGGCCGATGGTGTTTGGAATGCTGGGGATGGTGGTGTTCAATTTGGCCGACACCTACTTTCTGGGCATGGTCGGGGTAAATGAATTGGCGGCGATAGGCTTTACATTCCCCGTAGTGCTTGTGATCGGCAGCATGGCCATCGGGATCGGCATAGGGGTGTCGTCTCTGATTTCGCGGACGATCAATGTAGAAGAAAGGAGCGTAATAAAGCAATATGCCACTTCGGCCATAGTACTCGGACTGTTGGTGATTTCCGTGTTTGTAATTGTGGGACTTTTGACGATTCGCCCGATGTTCCGTGCTCTCGGCGCCACGCCTAGTGTGCTTCCGTTGATAGAGGATTACATGAGGATTTGGTACTGGGGCATGATATTTGTCGTTATCCCCATGGTAGGAAATAATATTATACGCGCCACCGGTGATACATTTACGCCGGGGATGATCATGACTGCGGCGGCGCTGGTAAACATCGTACTGGACCCGATATTGATCCTCGGCTATGGGCCGATCCCGGCCATGTCGATTAAAGGCGCGGCTGTGGCAACTGTAATAGCGCGCGCATCGGGGTTTGTCATAACCTTCTACATCCTGGTTGTAAGGGAGAAGTTGCTTGCCTGGGTTCTTCCTGCGTTTGTCGAGGTCTTGGAGGTCTGGAAGAAGATTTTATATATAGCATTACCGGCTACGGCGAGTATACTGATCATTCCTTTGTCAATAGGGATAATTACACGAATAGTCGCCGAGTTCGGCGAGGAGGCGGTGGCGGCCTTCGGGGTGGTATCCCGCCTGGAGATGTTTTCCCTGGTGTTTGTTAACGCCCTTGGATCGGTAATGGTTATTTTTGCCGGTCAGAATTGGGGGAAGGCGCGCATCGACAGGTTGCTAAAGGGATTTGATATCAGCATAGTTTTTGCGATGTGCTGGGGTATGATGCTTTTTGTGGTATCTCAATTATGGTCTGAACAGGTTGCGGGCGTATTCAGTGATAATGAGACGGTGGTTGGTTTGACGGCGAAGTACCTGGTTATTGTCTCATTCAGCTACGGATTCCATGGGGTTCTTATGATCGGAATTAATATACTAAACGGGATCAATAGGCCGTTGCCGTCGGCATTATTGATGGGGCTGCGTATGTTCGGACTGTATGTGCCGTTTGCGTACGTCGCCGCGCTTTACGGTAGTTTGATCGGTATATTTTGGTCGGCGTTCGCGGCCAATATCGTTTCCGGTGTAGTTACCTACACGACCTTGAAGAACGTATTGGTAAAAAGTGTTGTACCCGCAACCCCCGAAGAAGACCATGAAGAGCTTGAAGTGAATAAGAAGATTCCTCAGGCGGATTGAATCATAGGAAATCTTCGATTTTAACACTTAACAACTTAACCGCTTAACCACTTCCCCCGAATACATGCTTGTCATTAAAGAGAAGTTATGTAAAAAGGGAAATATATGAACCGACGAGAATTTATTAAAGTAAGTGCGGCGGGATTGTTCCTGTCGAGTCTCTCCGGGTACGGCGACTTGATGGGTGGTATGGAAACCAAGCGAGTGGGGCTTATCGGCTGTGGCTGGTATGGAAAGATCGACCTCTTGCGTCTCATTCAAATAGCACCGGTAGATGTGGTGTCGCTTTGTGACGTGGATACCAAGATGCTGGCGGAGGCGGCGGAGATCGTTGCATCGCGTCAGAAATCGGGGAAGAAGCCGAGGACATATTCCGACTATCGCGAGATGCTGAAGGAGAAGGATTTGGACGTCGTACTTGTCGCTACGCCGGATCACTGGCACGCGCTGGCCATGATAGCCGCCGTCGAGGCGGGCGCCGATGTATACGTACAGGAACCGATCAGTACGGATATAGTCGAAGGCCAAGCGATGCTGGCCGCGGCGAGGGAAAACAAGCGTGTCGTCCAGGTAGGTATGCAGCGCCGGAGCACGCCGCACCTGATCGAGGCGCTCGACCGTGTTGTTAATGAAGGATTGCTCGGTAAAATTGCGCATGTGGAAATATGCTGTTACTGGCACATGCGCGCTAAGGGGAATCCTCCCGATATCAAGCCGCCGGAATACCTGGATTATGAAATGTGGACCGGCCCCGCGCCGATGCGGCCTTACAACGAATGGGTGCATCCGCGAGGATGGAGGGCGTTCATGGAATACGGAAACGGTATTGTCGGTGACATGTGCATACATATGTACGACATGGTCAGATGGATGCTGAAGCTTGGTTGGCCGAAGACGGTTACTTCCTCGGGTGGAATCCTTGTGGATAAGGCGAGCAAGGCGAATATTTCGGATACGCAGACCGTGTTGTTCGATCACGAAGACCTGCAGGTGGTATGGCAACACAGGACATGGGGCGAATCCGTTTACAAGGATTACCCGTGGAGCGCGGTCTTTTACGGTGATAAGGGGACGCTGAAGACCAGCGTGTACGGATACGAATTCACGCCGTTGAACGGCGGCAAAACACTGAGCGGTGAGCCGTTGTACGAGTACGACAAGTATCCCGAGGACAGGACTGAGAAGGACCTGGAGCGGCATTGCGCCTCGGCGGTGCGGTGGCATATGAAAGACTTTATGTCGTGTATCGCCGATCGCGGCCGGCCTGTTTCGGATATCCAAGAAGGTTATATCTCCACGGCCGCCTGTATATTGGGTAATCTATCGATGGAACTGGGGAGGAGCCTGGCGTTTGATCCGGCGCAAGGATGTGTGCCGGGTGACGATGAAGCCAATAAACTGTTGAAGCGCAAGTATAGGGCGCCGTGGACTCACCCGGAGCCGACGAAGATTTGAAGGTTTTCTCCGGGCGCGGCTTGAGAAAAGGGAGGCTGAGAATCGTTGTTTGTCAATTGCGGCGATGCACAAGCGTGTCGCCGCATTTGAATCATTAGGATGCGAACAGGTCTTTGATGATCATGTTAAGACCGGGCAGTGCGATGTCCTCGAGGACTTCACTTCCCGCCAGTATGTATTTGAGTGCGAGGCCGTATTCGGTGCCGAAGTAGACTTCAACGTTGTCATACCTCGGATCAATCATCCAAAGCTTGGGAAGTGTGGTTGATTCATAGATTTCTTTTTTGATCACCGTGTCGTAACGATGGTCGACGGAACTGATGATTTCCGCGGCCAGCCAGAGGGAGTTGGTTTTCTTTGACATAATCGCCAAGTCCGGCCTGACGAATGTGCCGGGTGTTAGTGTCAGGATCGTGCGCGCGGGCAGCAGGCTTAATTCCACGTTATTAATCAATATCGAGGAAAGATGCAGATGCAACCGGTTGCATATCAGCTCGTGTCGATCGTTCGGCGCGATCCTGATGACCGATTCGCCTTCAAAGATTTCCTCGTAGGATTCACTCATTTCGGATTTAGGATTTTATTAAGGAATTCGCCCGTATGCGAGTATTTATTTTCAGCGATGGTCTCGGGCGTGCCCTGAGCTATGATGCGTCCGCCTTTGTCGCCGCTTTCGGGGCCGATGTCGATTACCCAATCCGTTTCAGCGATGAAATCGAGGTTATGCTCGATAACGATGACCGTATGTCCTGCGTCAACGAGGCGGTGGAGGACTTTGACGAGGTTATGGACATCGGCCATATGCAGGCCGGTGGTCGGTTCTTCGAGGACAAAGAGTTTGGTGTCCGCTTTATCGAATCGGGTGTTGTGGTGGCGCCGGAGGCTGGTTGTCAAGTGTGAGACAAGTTTGAGTCGTTGTGCCTCGCCGCCGCTGAGCGACGGGCTTGTCTGGCCGATCTTGATGTAGCCCAGGCCGGTATCGCGAAGTGCGTTCAGGGCGCGCTTGATCCTCGGAAACCCGTCGAAGAAACGGACGGCCTCGTCTACGCTCAAGTCTAATATTTGCGCGATGTTTTTATCGTGAAAGGTGATATCGAGTGTTTCGTTATTGAACCGGGTGCCGTTACAGGTTTCGCACACGATCGATGCTGCGGGGAGAAGTGGAATTTCCATTTTAATGAACCCCGAACCTTTGCATTCGGGGCAGGCGCCCTGTTTGCTATTAAAAGAGAATCTGCCGGGGCCGTAGCCGCGGAGCTTCGCCTCCGGTGTCATCGCGAATAATCGGCGTATCTCGTCGAAGAAACCGGTGTACGTGGCGGGGACGGATCGCAATGTGCGGCCGATAGGTGATTGGTCGACCTCGTGGATTGAGTGAATCTTGATATTCGATTCGGCCGTGCCGTGTAGCGGAGCGGTCGTAGACTCGCGTGCGGCGGCGGCCGATGTGTACCCGCGTTTCAGTGCGGTGATAAGGCATTCCCTGACCAGTGTGCTTTTGCCGGAGCCGCTGACACCTGTAACGGCGATGAGGCGTCCGACCGGGAAAACGGCTACCGGTTGTTTCAGGTTGTGGAGCCATGCGCCGGTGAGCTTTATGGCGGGGAACTCGTTGGAGATAAGCGGTGTATTGTTCCTGCCGGACGGCACATGCCGACGTTGCCTTTGTTCTGTGTGTTTGCGTTTATTTAGTAACCATCGACCGGTTACGGATTCGGCGTTTTGCATCAACTCCTCGAGTGTGCCTTGGGCGACCAGGTTCCCGCCGTTCTCGCCCGCGCCGGGGCCGAGATCGACTATATGATCGGCGTGGTTCATGGTCGCCTCATCGTGCTCGACAAGGACCAGGGAGTTGCCCTTTGAGCGGAGCGCGGCGAGGATGTCCAGGAGCCTCTCGTTATCTCTCGGGTGGAGGCCGATTGTCGGTTCGTCCAAGATATAGAGGACGCCGCACAAATTGGAACCGAGCTGCGCGGCCAGGCGTATCCTTTGCGCCTCTCCGCCGGAGAGTGTTGTAATGCCCCTGTTCAATTGCAGGTAGCCCAGGCCCACAGCATCTAAGAACTTGAGGCGTTCGATGATTTCGGGAATGATATCACGGGCGATCCTCCCGCTGCTTTTACTGAATTTAATCGATTTAAAGAAATCAAGCGCTTGCACGGTGTCGAGCTTCTCGATTTCGTGGAGCGCCGGGCCTGTTGCGGTTGTTGTGAGATCGAGCTTACGTAACGCCTTTGCGCCGATGTTCTCGATACGCACTGAGCGTGCAAGGGGATTGAGCCTGGCGCCGCCGCACTTGGGGCATACTTCCCTTTCGCCTTCCTGCCATTTGAACCATGATTCCTCGATTGCATCGGCGCGTGCCCCGCGGTCGACGTTCGGCAGATAGAATATTTCAGCGAATCCCCTGCATTCCGGGCACCAGCCGCGGGGCGAGTTGTAGCTGAGCATCTTGGGATCGGTGATTTCAAACGAGTTCCCGCAGGCGGGGCATATACTCTTGATGGAATGTACCGTGATGTTATTGCGGTTGTCCATTGCGTAGACCGTTCCGTGTCCCAGATCGATGGTGACATCGACGAGCCGGGCGAGTTCCCGGTTCAACGCGGATGCGCTATGGCGTTTGGTTATGGTGCCTGTGACGATTTCAATGTTGTGTTCCTTGAACCGTTCCAGGCGCAGTGGTTTATCTGTCTGTGTTAAGCGGCCATCGACGCGTAAGTGCGAGTAACCCTTGTGATAGGCCCATTCACATAATTCGCTGTGAAAACCTTTGCGGTTACGCACCACCGGCGCAAGGAGTGTGAGTTCGCCGCGCCTGCGGCTTTCCGCCGCCAGTCTCTTGCAAAGCTCGGCCTTTGTTTGCGGGCGGACGGCGACGTCGCAGTCAGGGCAGTATACCGTGCCCAATCGAGTGAACAGAAGTCTGAGGAACGGATGAATCTCGGTTACAGTGGCGACCGTACTTTTACCGCCGCCGCGGCTGGTTCGTTGTTCTATGCTGACGGTAGGCGGCAGGCCGGTTATCAAATCGAAGTCCGCCTTTTTAAGCGGCGCGATAAATTGTCTTGCGTATGCGTTCAGCGAGTCGAGGAACCGTCGCTGGCCTTCGGTGAACAAGATGTCGAACGCCAGCGTGCTTTTTCCCGAGCCGCTTACGCCGGTAATGACGGTGAAGCGGTTCAGGGGGATGCTCGCATCGATGTCCTTGAGATTATGCTCCCGCGCGCCGTGAACGATTATTGCTTCCGGACTTGGTGAACGATTAGTCGTCATTGGTGAGACTCAATTAAATATAGTGCTTAATGTTGTCAATAATGTAATAATAATTAATTGTCGCCGTTAATAATATCAACAGTTATGTTATGCGACAGAAAGTGGAGCCATCCTTTTGTAACAGGGCGGTTGAATACTTTCTTCAGGGCCTCGGCGTAGATGAGTATTTGCGGCGTGTAAGTCCGGATTTTTTCATCGACGGAGCTTGAATAATGGGTGTCGGTTTTGAAGTCCAGAATCCAGACATTGTCCTTCATAATAACGGCAAGATCGACGAAGCCCTGTATCACGATAAACTCATCGTCCAGCGATGTTTGCAGCGGGGTGTAGGCGGGTACGAGCTCATTGATTTCTTCGATGGAAAAACGCGCGGTGAAGGGGAGCTCCCGGTATAACGAGTCTTTATGCTCGAGGATGCTATGTCCTATCTCCGAACTCCAGAATTTCACAATACTCGTGATATCGATCGACGATTTATCGCTGTGCGGAAGGCGTCCGTTGTGGATAAGCCTGTCGGCTTCCTTGTAGGCGCCGGCTTTGTCGAGGAGAGTTGTCGGCTCGGCGAGCTCGAGAAACTTGTGGGTGGCGAGGCCGACGCTGACAGCGGATGTGCTGGTGTTTTTAAGCGGTGTCCAAACGGTGGCGCCGGCTGAGGAAGGGTCGGGGAACAGCCCCAGCGGTTCTTCGTCCGAGTCGAGTATATGCCTGCGCATGGTGGATGCGGAGGTTTTTGAAGGTTGCTCGGTTGCCGCAGCGAAGGGGTATTCCCAGTATATGCGCTGTTCGATATTTGGAACCTCGTCGGTTGTGCGTTCGGTGGCGGGGCGTTCGGGTGCTTGTCCTGGAATGACTTCATCGGACTGCGTTTCTAGGTCTTCGTGAATACTCCAAGCTATGATGTCGGTGGAGCCGGCTGCATCATCGAACCAGTTTTCCAGGCCTGTGAGTGCGGGCATCCTGTTTATGAGCCAGTTGAGTGCATTATTTACGTGTGGCATGGAAACGGGTGTGAGTTTCTCTATTGTTTCCGATACAGGTTCTTTAATGGAACCGACGAGGATTAACTTATCGCAGGCTCGCGTGAACGCGACATAGAGCAGGCGCAGCTCTTCGGCTATCGTGTCTTCGGTCTGCTTATGTTTAGAGAGCCAATATGGAATGCTTTCGTACCCGCTGATAGAGCCCGGTGGAAAGACTTTCGGACACGGCCCGTATGATTCGTCGAAGATAATCGATGACCTGGTATCTTCGAGGTTGAATTTCTTATTCAGGTCGGGCACGACGACCACCGGGAATTCCAGGCCTTTACTCTTGTGGATGCTGATTAAGCGGACAGCGTTTATGGGGGTTGCGACATCGGTTTCCGGTTCGATGTTTTCGCGTTCCTGGACATCGATTAGCTGGAGGAACCGGCCGAGGCCCTGATTGGAGAACTGGTCGAAGTTCCGAGCTATATCGAGCAGCTTGGCTATATTTTGGCGACGTTGTTCGCCGCGGTTTTGTGCCTGAACCCAATCTTCATAGAAGGAGTCGTCGAGGATAGTCTCGAGACAGCGGGAAAGGCTGAGTTGTTTGGTTGCGCGGCGCCATATTGTATAATAATCGAGGAAATGTTGTAGCTTGCGTTTTGTTTCCGGGGATGTCCCGGAGAACGCGTCGGGATCGGGTGAATCATTGAACTTATGCAGTGCATGCCAGAACCTGACCCTCGGCAATGCCGATCTGATCCCGGCCAGCTCAGGTTCAGTGAGGCGTGCAAACGGTGATCTCAGGACAGCAAGCAGCGGTATGTCCTGGAGCGGATTATCGAATATACGGAGGAGATTGAGTAGGTCATTTATTTCGTATGCATCGAAGAACCCGTTTTGACCGGTCTCAAGCGGGATTTGAAAACGCGCGAATTCCTTTGCAAAGACCTCCGAGCGCGTTCTCGTGGACCTAAGAAGGACTGCCATATCCCTCCAGTCCACTGTTCTGAATGCGCCCAGGTCCTTATCCCAGACATTGAATCCGGATGCCTTGATCCGACGGAGCCGGCGTGCGGTCAGCGCCGCCATTTTTTCGAGCTCCGACGACTCGGCAATGTCCGGCTGTTCCTGTTCGGCGGTGGAGGATTCTTTTTTGGACGGTATGGAGATCAAGTTGAACTCCACGCGTGCATTGTCAAGGTTCGTTTGTAATTCATTTCCGTCGTTTTTGTGTTCGCCTGGACGTTGAATTTTCTTGTCCGCCTCGACGGTGAAATATTGTCGGTTCGGTTCATCGCCGAATTCGAGCCTGGACGCCTCGTCGAAACCGCATTCGTCGAATCCGTCTCGAGCGGCGGATTCGAAGAAAGAATTGACGAATCGGATTATTGATTCGTGGCTGCGGAAGTTTTCGTTCAGGTGAAGCGCGCAGGCGCCGTGTCCGTTCCTCCATGCTTCCTCGTAATCGGTGAAGATACGCGGGTCGGCGGAACGGAATCCGTATATACTCTGTTTGGCGTCGCCGACAAGGAACCGATTACCGATCGGATCGTTTTTGCCCAGCGCCCTGATGATCAAGTCTTGGGCGGCATTTATGTCCTGATATTCGTCGACGAATATATGTTTGAAATTATCCCGCCACTGACGGGCTATTGCGGTTGGGCCTGATCTGTCTTCGCCCAGGAGCAGATCGAGCGTGAATTGTTCGAGATCGTGAAAATCGAGGAAGCCTTGATCTCGTTTTGCGGCGGCGTAGTTCTCCGAGAATTCACAGGTGAGCTCTAAGAGCGCAAGCATGTGGTGGCGTGTCCATTCCCAATCCTGTTCCAGGTCTGCGATGGCGTTGTGACGGTTATGGCTTTCATTGAGATCATCTTGTTGTTTAACAGGATTAACAATAGAATCAAGGAATATTAATTCATCGAAAAATTTCTTAATGGGTTTGCGGAACACCGTTTTCTTGCCCTTCGGCCAGGAGCTGTCGATTTCGATAATGTCGGATGTGATTTCTGCGAGAAGACCAAAGGAGGAATGGTCGAGTTTGTCGAATGGTTCACTGGATGCCCAGTTATCGGGGATTCGCTCCAATACTTCGGCGCACGAGGCGGCGTTCTCGTTTTCCGCCGGTTGCGCTAGAAGTTCGGGGAGCCACCGCGCTTTCAGTTGACCGAAGGCATGGAAAACCAATTTCTCCCAACACTCGGGGGTGTTTGCCGAGAAGTGGTTGTTCCAGTGATTGAACCAGCCGCGCGGGTTAGGGAGTGTCTGCGCGCGTTCGTGGAGCTTGAGGATGATACCTGTGATTATCTCCGGATTCCCTGTGGCCTGGGTGAGGATTAGGTTCTGCACGTCCGCCGATTTCTTGTCGGTACCCGTGTAGTATTGTCCGAGTGTTTTATCCAAAGTTTGCGACTGGAGTATCGAGCTTTGGAGGTCGTCGAGGACTCTCAATTCCGCGTCGAGCCCCAGCTCGAAGAAGTGGCGTTGGACTAATTTGAGGCAAAAGCTATGCAGGGTGCTGATTTGCGCGCTATCCAGAAGAGCGAGTTGTTCGAGCCGGCGTGTGTTTGTTAACGCTTCGCGCGGTATGTTTTCCAATTCCGTGCGAATCCTGCTTTTCATCTCCGCTGCGGCCGCCTCGGTAAAGGTGACGACAAGGATTTCATCGAGGTTTGCGGGATCGGTCGTATCGGTCAGTTTGGAAACACAGCGTTCGACCAGGGTACGCGTCTTTCCCGTGCCGGCACCGGCTATCACGGCGACGTTTCCCTCCGCGGCGACGGCCACGGATTGTTGTTGCGTAAGTTTATTCATATCCGCCGATTCAATCCTGCTCAACAGTCGGCGATAGGTCAAGGCCCGGGCGCCGTCAAAAAATCGTACCGGGTAATAATTGATGCTTTTAACAAATCGTTTTTCATTGCAAACTTATACCATGGATAAATCGAAGAAACTGAAACCGAAGCAAGTATACGTTGTAGCAAGTGGTGATTTGCGACTTTCGGCGAACAGAGTATGTTGGCCCGAACAGACCAAGATGGAAAGCGCCTTGAGTACGGCTATCAAGGCCGAGGGTTGGACGCCACTGCGGGCGCATCCGTATGATTCGAAGAAGAAGCACGGGTTTATCGACTCCCAGAAGATGGGGCTTGAGGTGTTCAAAAACATCGATCCCGAGGCGCCGTTGATCGTGGCAGAGAGCGTCTGGCAATACAGTCACCATGTATGGCCGGGACTTTCGACGCATCGTGGCCCGATCCTTACCGTAGCAAATTGGAGCGGTACCTGGCCGGGACTGGTCGGTATGTTGAATCTCAACGGCACGCTTACAAAGGCGGGCGTAAATTACAGCACATTATGGAGTGAGACGTTTAAGGATAAGTTTTTCAAGGACGGCTTACGGCAATGGTTGCGCGACGGTCGAGTGATCCATGATCAAAGCCATGTAAGGAACGCGGAGTTATTGAAACTGCCCGACGCCGACGAACAGGCAGGCAGGGAATTCGCGCAATGGTTCAAGCATGAAAAGCCGATACTGGGTGTGTTCGATGAAGGGTGCATGGGCATGTATAACGCGATTATACCCGATCACCTGCTCGCCGGTGCGGGGGTGTTCAAGGAACGCCTCAGTCAATCCGCGCTATATGCCGCTACGATGGACGTGCCCGATTCCGACGCGCGCAAGGTTTATCATTGGCTGAAACGGAAAGGGATAAAATTTAACTTCGGCTCCGACGAAGAAACCGAGCTGACCGAGGATCAGGTGTTGACCCAATGCAAGATGTACATTGCGGCTACACGTATTGCCGATGATTTCGGCTGCGGTATTATCGGAATCCAATATCAACAGGGATTAAAAGACCTCCTGCCGGCAAGCGACCTTGCCGAAGGCATGCTGAACAACGTCGACCGGCCGCCGGTCAAATGCCCGGAAACGGGCCGCGAATTGTTCAAAGGCGAGGCGGTCACGCATTTCAATGAAGTGGACGAGTGCGCCGGCCTTGACGCCTTGGTTACTTACCGGCTTTGGCGGAAACTCAAGTTCCCGCCGGAAACAACGCTGCACGATGTGCGCTGGGGTGAATATTACAAAGGCAGTGGTGTGGATGATTTTGTGTGGCTGTTCGAAATCTCAGGCGCAGTACCGCCCGCGCACTTGGTAGGCGGCTATAAAGGCGCAGTGAGCGAACGGCAGCCGCCGATGTACTTCAGACTCGGCGGCGGTACCATCAAAGGCGTGTCGAAACCGGGATGGATAGTCTGGAGCCGGGTCTTTGTAATGGACGATAAACTGCATTGCGACATCGGCGTCGGTAAGGTCGTCGCCCTCTCCGAAAAGGAAAACGAGCGCAGATGGAATGAAACGACACCGCAATGGCCCGTCATGCATACAGTCCTTCCGGGTATAACCCGTGATCAGATGATGGCCCGGCACAAGGCGAACCATATTCAGGTTGCATACGCGCCGAACGAGAAACAGGCGCACCGCGCCGCGAGAATCAAGGCCGCCGCTATGAGTGGACTGGGTATTGATACATACCTCTGCGGCGATATAAAATTATCGTAAGGGCTGAACTGAAAGGATTGAAGATCGTGAACCCCGACTAACTATGGTGTTGAAAAGTAAAACATATTGTTCAACAAAAAACGAAAACTTTTAATATTAGCCCTTCTGCTGGCTGTAGTAGTATCCGTCACTATCATATTGGTATTTCCTGACCAATCCACGGTCGACGAGATATTAGACCGAGTAGAGCGGAAGAATTTCTCGGGCGTCGTTTTGGTCGCCTATGGGGATGAAATCTCAACTGAAAAGGGTTATGGTTTTGCATCATGTGATGAAAGTGTCGTAAACACGACAGATACGGTGTATGCGATTGGGTCGATTACGAAAATGTTTACCGCGGTCGCGGTAGCCCAACTGGAAGAGCGCGATATGATTAATATTGACAATCCAGTCAGTAATTATCTTGAAAACATGCCAGAAGACAAGTCATCTATCACGATCCGGCAACTGCTTGACCACACCGCTGGCCTGGAGACATATCACGAGACCGGTAATCAAGGTGATTTTGAGCCGATGACCCGTAACCAGGCTTTTAATGAGATTATGCGAAACCCTCTTAGATATTCACCCGGTGATAAGTTTAGTTATTCCAATAGTGGCTATACTCTGCTGGCAGTGTTGATTGAGACGGTTTCTGGAATGGATTACACAAATTATGTCCGAGATAATATTCTCGTACCCGCAGGAATGACGTCAACCGGGTTCTGGGGAGAGTGCTTTGGGCAAATTGCCTCAACCCCAAATGTGGTATTGGGCTATAGTTCACCGGATAGTTGGGAGTACAGCTGGGTGATTGTTGGTAACGGTGGCATGGTCTCAACAGCGGCAGATTTGCATCGGTGGGTTAGGGCTTTGAAAGGTAATTCGTTGCTAACCGAAACAGCTAAGGAGCGGATTGGTTTTGATGAGATAATGAATCAAGGATTTGGAAGTTCCGGTGGCAGCAGCCAGCATGAGTTCAACGCTACAATCGAGTATAATGCGAAATATGATATCACTGTAGTAGTACTTAGTAATAGATCTACGGTGCCAGCCGAGAGCTTTGGCATAGATCTATTGAGGGCAGCTATTAGGGAAAAGAAGTTGAATAAGTAATCCCGAATGCGTTTTGTGTTTGAAGCGTCCAGATGGTTGGAAGAATCAGGAGGCTGAAGGCAAGAACAATAATCCACGATAAACGCTCACCCACTGGCTGATGGAGTGTAGCTTGATGCTTAATATTATTGTGTGCATGGGAGAAGAATCAGAATAAAACGCGATATGGAACTTATCCGGAAGATACTTGTCGCCCTAGAGGATTCCGACCTGACACAGGATTGGATTCCTCTGCAGATTAAGGGGTATAGTGATGACCAGATTTCATACCAGGTCACAATCCTCACCGAGCGAGGCATCATCAGTGCAACAGATTGCTCAAGTCTAACCAACTTCGCATCGAAAAATCAGAATCGGGAACGTGAACGTGAACGGAGCCGGAATCAAAACTTCTTTCTAATTAATTCACGAATTTACTTTGGGACGAGCGGAAATCGCTGTTTTGACAGGCGCCCGTTTAATTGATATGTAATTACGCATGGGGCAGCTTCGAATTGTTTTCATGGGCACGGCTGATCTGGCGTGTCCGAGTCTGGAATCACTTGCGTCTAAAAATGAATTTAGCATAGAGGGTGTGATTACGCAGCCTGATAAGCCGCGCGGACGGCGTATGCGCATGCAGCCGCCGCCGGTGAAGGTCACGGCCGAGCGTCTAGGACTGGAAGTGTTTCAACCGGAGAAAATGCGGCATCCGGATGCTATTGCATTACTCGAAAGGTTGAACCCGGATTTAATTGTAGTGGCCGCTTACGGACAAATCGTTCCGGCGTCCGTGCTGTCGCTGCCACCTTATGGTTGTATCAATGTTCACGCTTCAATCCTCCCGAGGCACCGTGGCGCCGCGCCCATTCAATGGGCGATATTAAACGGCGATCAACAAACCGGCGTGACGATCATGAAGATGGATGAAGGATTGGACACCGGCGACATCCTCGCCGTTAGGAAAACGCCTATCCATGATTCCGACGATGCGCAGACCTTACACGACCGCCTGGCGCGGCTTGGCGCCGGATTATTGGTCGAGACAATACCGGGCTACGTAGATGGCGGGATCATTCCTAAACCGCAGAGTGAAAGTGATGCTTCATATGCGAGGAAGATAGTCAAGGACGACGGACGGATTGATTGGGAGGAACCTGCGTCGAAGGTGAAGAATCAGGTCAGGGCGCTTACGCCGTGGCCGGGGGCTTTTGCGTTCATGCCGGAAGACGCGCGCAGGGTGTACGTCAAGTTTTGGGAGGTCGAGGAGATCGACCTTGCAGGGTCTCCCGCCGGTACGGTGGTCAGGGCATGGCATGATGACTTCATTGTCACCTGCGGCGCCGGCGCACTGAGAATCCTGTCGATTCAACGCGAAGGTAAACGCCGGATGTCAGCACGCGAGTTCCTATCCGGTACAGGTATTAGGGAAGGAATGAGGTTCGAGTAATTTGCGGCATTGCGGCCTGCGCGGATTTCGTTTTCCTTGCCAACATCTCGATCAACGTTAGTCTTTTACGGCGTGAGGGTATTGTTTATCGGAGATATCGTGGGCTCGCCCGGCAGACGTCTGGTGCGCGAACTTCTACCGGGATTGCGCGAGCGTTTATACGCCGATGCGGTGGTCGCCAATGGCGAGAACGCCGCCGGTGGCGCCGGTATTACGTTGAAAACGGCAAACGAGGTTTTCTCGGCGGGAGTCGATTTAATCACTTCAGGCGATCATGTATGGGATCAAAAGGAGATAATGAAGGACATCGACAGCGAGCCGCGGTTGCTCAGGCCGTATAATTATCCCGACGGCGCGCCGGGGAACGGATTCGGCTTCGTACGGGTAGCGAATAGACCGTCGCTTGGAGTGTTGAATTTACAAGGAGTAACGTTTATGCCGGGGCTCGAGAATCCCTTTTCTCGCGCAACCGAAGCAATGATGAAGATCAGACAGACCACAAATCTGATCCTGGTGGACTTCCATGCAGAGGCGACGTCCGAAAAGATCGCGCTGGGCCGCTACCTGGACGGTGGTGTGAGCGCGGTGATCGGTACCCATACGCACGTGCAGACGGCCGATGAGACGATATTCCCCGGCGGCACGGCGTTTTTGTGTGACGCCGGGTTCACCGGTGCGCACGAGAGCGTGCTTGGACGCGAGATCGAGCCTATCATCAAGAGATTTGTTACCGTATTACCTCAGAAGTTTGACGTGGCGAAGAAAGGTTTGCGGTTGCAGGGCGTGTTGATCGATATCGATGAAGATACCGGCCGCGCCTTGGCCGTTTCCAGGGTTTCGGAGGTACTGGAGGTGTAAACTCTATTTATATAAATATATGGATCGGATGAAATCGCAGTTGGACTTCGCGCACATGCTCTCGGACTCCGAGCCGCAGCGTATTTGGGGCGTTGGCGAATTGACGTCCAAGGTGAAATCGTTGCTCGAGGATAATTTCAGGCAAGTCCGGGTTATCGGCGAAGTAACGAACCTGCGTCAACACGGCTCCGGGCATGTGTATTTTTCCATCAAGGATGCGCGCTCACAGCTGAACTGCGTTATGTTCCGAAGCCGTGCGCGGAACAAGGGTGAATTGCTCGAGGACGGACGTCAGCTTGTATTGAAGGGTGAGTTAACGGTTTATGAGCCGCGTGGACAGTATCAGCTGGTTGTGACTGATATCGAGTTGCGTGGGATCGGCGAGCTGCAGCTTGCGTTTGAACGACTGAAAAAGAAGCTCGAGGCGGAAGGTTTGTTCGCGCCGGAACGGAAACGGCCGATCCCTCGATACCCGGAGCGGATCGGACTTGTCACATCCTCTTCGGGCGCTGCGATCCGCGACGTATTGCATGTCATTGAGCGACGATACCGAGCGCTGACAATTGTCTTGGCCCCGTGTAGCGTCCAGGGCGCCGGCGCATCGGTTCAGATAGCCCATTCAATCAATGCATTGAACGCGTTCGCTTTTTCAGGAGTAGACGTTATGCCCGATGCGGCTGCCGGCAAGGCGATGGGTCAGAGACTGGATGTAATTCTGATCACGCGCGGCGGCGGCAGCCTCGAGGATTTATGGGCGTTCAATGAGGAGGAAGTGGCGCGCGCGATATTCAATTCAAGACTCCCGGTGGTATCCGCTGTCGGACACGAGATTGATTTCACCATAAGCGATTTCGTCGCCGACGCGCGAGCGGCGACGCCGAGCGCGGCGGCGGAGATGCTGACGGAGGGATTCGTTTCCGGTCTTAATGAAATCATCGAATTGAACGCGCGGTCAGGCAGGGTGCTGGAGCGGTTCTTGTCGTTTGCCGACGAAAGACTAATGCGGTGGGGAGACCGTTTGAAACGCGCGCACCCGATGAAACGCGTCCAAGAACGCCTACAATTGCTCGATGATTTCGAGTCGGTAATGGGCAGAAACATCCGCTGGACTTTACGGGATAAGACCAGGCAGTGGAACGAGTATGTGAACAGATTTAATCTGGTCCGGCCGTCGCGGAAGATCGATTTATCGAGGAAGGAATTGGCGGATTACCATCGGCGAATTAGCGAACTGATGAGGGTCAGGGCTTCGGAATTCAGGAACACGGTGGACAGCTTGGAATCGCGTCTTCGCCTCCTATCTCCGTTTAATGTACTCTCGCGCGGATATTCAATCACTTTAGACGAAAAAACCGGCAAGGTTGTCAGATACGCCGATGATGTAGCGCCCGGACGCTCCATTATAACCAGGCTGAAGCATGGCGGGATACGCTCGAAAGTGGAGGGTGAAATTGATGATGATGGGAATTCGGAGGAATACTAATTCTTTAAATGGAGTAATGGATGAAATCGGTTGAAGTACTGCTGTCACCGTACGAGTTTGATTCTTTGCGCGGTCGCGATTTGAGTGACACCTTGTGCGTGGTCTTTGATGTTCTCAGGGCGACCAGTTCCATGTTGACCGCGTTATTCAATGGCGCGTCGTGCGTTATTCCAGCTTCTAGAATCGACGAGGCCGTTGACATGCGGCGTACCATGCCGGATGCCCTTCTTGCCGGGGAGCGTAACGGTGTGAGAATAAGCGCCGATGTATCCGGCGGTGTCGAGTTCGACTTGGGAAATTCTCCGCGGGAGTTCACTCGAGCGCGTGTAAACGGGCGGCGGATAATAATGACCACTACAAATGGGACTCGGGCCTTGGGCGCGTGTGCCACAGCAAAGCATGTACTGGCCGGGGCGATCCTAAACTTGGACGCGCTGCGGGAATATATTATGCATACGCACGCGAGCGAACTGATAATCGTCTGCGCAGGTACCCTGGAACAAACCGCGCTGGAGGATGTCATGGCGGCCGGCGCCCTGATAGACTCCGTGTGGGAGCGCATCGGCGACGCCGCGAAGTCGGACTCAGTCCTTATTGCACGTGAAATATTTAGGCGTTCCAACGGCGACATGTTGTCCGTAATCGAATCATCGAGGAATGGTAGACGTCTGACGAGTGATCCGCATCTTCGCGACGACGTGTTGTTCTGCTCGCGACGGGACGTCATCGATTTCGTGGGAGTCTTGTCTCGTGAGGACGGATGCATCGTGCGGGGATGATGATATTCGGATTCCTTGGGTAAGACGCTTATTTATCGTCCTTGGGCGTGAAGCTTTCCCTGTAAATAGGCCAAATAAGTAGGAATGCGTCTGCGAATCCGGAGGGATTACGTTTAATTTCGCGATCCACCTCTTCATAGGTAAACCATTTGCCGTAATCGATTTCATCGGGTGGATGCGTGAACGGGCCGTTGGCTGTGCATTTGTATATGCGCACGAACTCGTTGCCTGTTGCCGGTGACGCCGAGAGTGAGAATAGGTATTCGAGGGCAGGGGGGCGGCTTATTCCGAGTTCTTCCTTTAATTCCCTGACTGCGCCGTGCTCATAGGATTCACCGCGATCGATATGACCGGCGGCCGAGGAGTCCCAAGCGCCGGGGAATGTGTCCTTTTTCATGGAACGCTTTTGGAGATATACGTGTCCGGCGTTGTTGAACACAAGCACATGCGCCGAACGATGATTGAGTCCGCGTCGGTGAATCTCGCTGCGCGATGCGGCGCCGATTACTTCATTTTGCTCGTCCACTACGTCATAGACTTCTTCAGTCATGATGGAATCATTGCCTTGAAATAGCCATTAAATCAACCGTAACCCCGGAATTGTGGTAAATTCCGGCTTTATCCGATATTAAGTTAAAACCCGAAATAATATCCCGGGTTTGATTGAATCCTTGAATTCCCATTTGATACGAACACCCGGGGTGGATAGGAGTCGCGCCATCAAGAATAGATTTTTTACTTCCAGTGATCGATAGCGGTGTTGCAGACTTAAAGCGGATGGAAGAGAAGGGAATTACAGAGAATTTTCTCGCCCGCATCGGCGGCTGGGAGGTAATGAAAAGGGCGCGGGTGATCGTGGCGTCCGGGCAAGCGCTTAGCTCGAACTGGTCGCCGCCCGTGCTCAAGGGTGCGGTGCGCGAGGGGACGACCACATACCGTGCCGGCCTGGTTGTCAACGGCGAGATCGATATAGATAATATCTGCTCGTGCCGGCAGTCCCGGGGGGCGGGGATGATTTGTGCGCACTCGGTTGCGGTAGGACTCCACCATATTCAGCGGCGTCTTGCGGAGGAATCGGCTGGGGACGAACAGCGTGCCGGGCATGTTCAACAAGCCAATGCGAAGACACCCGCGGGGCGGGAAAGGCGGGGTCTCCGTCAGGGGTCGGGAGGAAAGACCATATCCAGAGTGGCGTCGGCGGAGGGTGGTGAGCCGCTCCAGATCAACGTCATCCTGCCGCCGAACTTGAGTGATGCGTTGTCGCGCGGCAGGATCATGGTGGTGTTCGAGGCGAAGTGGGCGGCGGGGCGCCGGCCGTTGAACACGTTGCCGGGGGATATGACGTTCGGCTTGGACGATGCGGACATACGTTTATTTGACTTTATCGATACGCTTTCCGGAGGAGAGACGCCGGCCATGGTTCAACTTGGATTATTCGATTTTTGTTCGCTCTTGGAAAATTTGAGCGGGCATCCACGAGTCACGGTCGGTAAGTCGCGGAAGATGGAGATTTGCAACAAGCCCTGGACGCCGCCGTTGCGTTTACGGCTCGAATCCAATGGAGAGATCACTGCCGTCGTTGAAGCGGCCGGCGGGCGTATGCGCGTTTTTCATGCCGAGAAGACGTGGGTATTAAGGGATGGCGTTATCCAGCGCTGTGCGTTGCCGCATTTTTCCGGAGATAACCTCGAAACGAAAATTAGGATCAGTCGCGAGCGTGTGCCTGCGTTTCTTTCAGAAATCTCGATGCTTCCGTCCGAGCATATCCGGGCTGATTTCAATATAGCCGATTTCAAATGCGAAACAGCTGCGCCTGATGTATGCCTGCACCTAAGCGGCGGCCTCGCAATCCTCGAGGCGGTTGTTCGGTTTAAATATGGTTCAACTATGTTCGCCGCCGTTGATGAAGAGGGGGGTGAGCAGGGTTGGATTCCGGATGCGCGGAATCCATATAAATACATTGCCAGAGATACCGCCCTGGAGAGGCGGGCGGTTGCGCGGCTTGTCCGCGCCGGGTTCAGTGCGCCCGACGAGCGTGGACGATTAGTTTTGCACGGACAGGATACGGTGTTGAATTTTTTTGCGCGTGAACTGCCGGCGTTGAAAAAACACTGGGACGTCTCATTCGAAGAGAGGTTTGAAGCTAGGTTCAATCGTAAAGTCGAGTACGTGGAACCGAAAGTCAATGTATCGGCGTCCGGGGAAAACTGGTTCGACTTGTCGGTGGATTTCGGCGTGTCCGGCGGTGATAACTTTTCTTTCGCCGATGCGCAAAAGCTGCTTGTTACGGGAAAGGGGTATAAGCGGTTGTCCGACGGAAGAACTCTTCTTTTCGACACGACCGCTATTGCGGAGCTTGAGGAAACGCTAAGGGATTGCGCGCCGAAACAGCACTCAGGTGTTTATAAGGTCAGCGCCGCGCAGGCTGGATTCCTGAACTCGACTGTCTCGGAGCATCCGGAATGGAAATTGAATGCACCGGCCGGATGGCTGGAAAAGGCCGGGCACCCGTCGGCGATAAGAGATACCTCAACATTCGATTACCATGGACTGGCGGAGGTGCTGCGCGGCTATCAGAAACAGGGTGTGGTGTGGTTGGAGTTTTTAAGGAACAACGGATTCGGGGGTGTGCTGGCCGATGAGATGGGGCTCGGTAAGACATTGCAGGTGCTGGCTTTTTTGAACGCGATTGCCGGTGCTTCTTCGACCTCGAACGATTCCGAACGCTGTGACGATAGAAGACCGCCGTCGCTTGTGGTATGCCCCACAAGTCTCGTCTTCAATTGGGCCGCCGAGGCCGAGAGGTTCACACCGCGATTGCGCGTCCTTATCCTGCACGGGCCGGGGCGACGCCCTAAGTTTGACTTAATTAAAGACCACGATCTAATCATAACGAGCTACGCGTTGGTCAGACGCGACCTGGCGCGGTATAAGGAGCATGAATTCGATTTGCTTGTACTGGACGAGGCGCAGCATATAAAAAATCGGCAGACGCAGAATTCGCAGTCCGTAAAGGCTATAAAGGCCAATCAACGGGTAGTATTAACTGGGACGCCATTGGAGAACTCCGTGCTGGATATTTGGTCGATATTTGATTTTTTAATGCCGGGTTACCTCGGGTCGGCGCGTGATTTCAGCGAGCGCTATGAAACCCCGATAACGCGCGAGGATCATCCGGAAACAAAGTCGCGGCTCGCACGCCGAGTACGCCCGTTTATCCTGAGACGCCTCAAGCGTGATGTCGCCTCTGAATTGCCGGATAAGATAGAGCAGACATTGTTTTGTGAAATGAACGGCGAACAGGCGGCGGTGTACGACGCCGTACTCAAGGCCGCCCGATCCGAGATCGTCAATGCCGCCGGTGATACAGGCCGGAGCCGGATGATGGTGTTTACGGCGCTTTTGAGGTTAAGACAGATTTGCTGTGATCTCAGGCTGCTGAAGGACTCCGGTCTCGAATTCAAAAAGGCCTCCGGTAAATTGGAGTTGTTCAGGGAATTGATCGAGGAAGTTATCGACGGCGGGCATCGAGTGATTGTTTTCAGTCAATTCGTGCAGATGCTTAGACTGTTGGAAAATGAGCTTGCGGTCATGGAGCTGGATTATTGTTACATGGACGGTCAAACCAAGGACAGGGAACGTGTGGTGAACGAATTCCAGAATAATTCGCGAATCCCCGTTTTCCTCTTGAGCCTTAAAGCGGGCGGTGTGGGATTGAACCTATCGGCAGCGGATACGATTATACATTTCGATCCATGGTGGAATCCGGCGGTGGAGAATCAGGCAACAGACCGCGCCCATAGGATTGGACAAGAACGGGTCGTTACAAGCTACAAGGTGATCACCAGGAACTCGGTAGAAGAAAAGATACTGAAACTCCAGGAAAAGAAGAAGGCACTGATTTCCGGCGCGTTGGGCGACGAGGAAAGCCTGGCTTCAAGCTTATCGTGGCAAGAGATTCAGGAGCTGCTGTCGGAATAGAAATTTGCGTATCGATTATAATATCCTATAGTTCACCGTTGGAGCATGGAAGTAAAGGTTACGATAATTAGGCATTAGAAATGGCCGCGGAAATCGGTAACGCGAACGTGAACGTGAACGACATCCGATCTCCGAACACTTAAAACTTTTCAGCCCATAACAGCTTAACCACAGGGATAGTTTATTCTGATAAATGTCGTTGTTTATTAGCTTTTTAAGCAATTAATCACTAGCCCTTAATGATGACGAAATCCAAGATAGACCCAGTATGCGGGATGTCCGTGGACCCGGAAAGCGCGGCGGGTTCGTTCGAGTATTCGGGTGAGACGTATTATTTCTGTTCCGGGCATTGCTTAAAGAAATTCAAGGAATTACCCGGTGAGTTCCTTGGAAAAGAAAAGAAGGAAAAACGGAAGGCAGCCGTACCGGAGGCGGCTGTCTGGACATGTCCGATGCATCCGGAAGTACGGAGCGATAAGCCGGGCTCGTGTCCCGATTGCGGGATGGCGCTTGAGCCGGCGGGTGTGTCGCCTGGACAGGAGGAGAATCCCGAGTTAAAGGATATGTCGCGACGCTTTTGGGTCGGATTAATCCTCACAATCCCGGTTTTTTTAACAGCACTTTCAGAGATGATTTCCGCCACCAACCTTGGGGTTATTATTCCTGAAGGCGCCGCTGGATGGGTGGGGTTCATTTTTTCGATGCCGGTGGTTTTATGGTCGGGGCTGCCATTGTTTCAAAGGGCGTGGCGTTCTATTGTTAATTTAAGATTAAACATGTTCACACTTATCGGCTTGGGCGTGGGCGTGTCTTATGTTTACAGTATCTTCGCTTTTTTCATGCCGGACATTTTTCCCGATGCCTTTCGCGGTGAAACGGGCGCCGTACCGGCATACTTCGATGCCGCCGCGATGATAACTGTGCTTGTTCTAATCGGTCAGGTGCTGGAACTGCGGGCGCGTGAGAAGACGTCCGGCGCCATTAGGGCGTTGCTCGATGCAGCGCCCAAGAAAGGACGAATAGTGCGTCCGGACGGCACTGAGGAGGATATCCCGTTGGAGGAGATCGAGATCGATGACGTGCTGCGGATTCGGCCGGGCGAGAAGGTACCCGTGGACGGTTTGGTCATGAGCGGGGCGAGCGCGATTGATGAATCGATGTTCACCGGTGAGCCGGTGCCTGTTGAAAAGCATACCGGCGATGGCGTTACGGGTGGGAGTATCAACGGTTCCGGCGCTCTTACTATCCGTGCACAACGCGTCGGCGGCGAGACATTGCTTTCGCAGATAGTGAAGATGGTTACCGATGCGCAGCGCAGCCGCGCGCCGATACAACGTATTGCCGATAGTGTAGCGGCGTATTTCGTGCCGGCGGTTATTGTCTGCGCCGTTATAACCTTTATCGCATGGGCGGTCTTCGGCGGCAGTTCGTCGCTGACGTTCGGATTGGTCAACGCCGTGGCCGTATTAATAATCGCGTGTCCATGCGCCCTTGGATTGGCGACGCCGATGTCGATCATGGTCGGCACCGGCCGCGGAGCGCATGCCGGTGTATTGATCAAGAACGCCGAGGCGTTGGAACGGATGGAGCGGGTGGATACGCTCGTGGTTGACAAGACGGGGACGATAACCGAGGGGAAGCCGAGGCTGCACGAGGTCGGCGTAGCTGCAGGTTTTGAGGAGAACGATGTCCTCGTAAAGGTATGCTCTCTGGAAAATGCCAGCGAGCATCCGCTTGCTTCCGCTATGAAAACCGCCGCAGAAGAACGGAAGCTCGAACTGGATGAAGTAACCGATTTCACTGCCGTTCCCGGTAAGGGAGTCACCGGCGTGGTATCGGGAAACCGCGTGGCCTTCGGCAACGAGTCGCTGATGGACTCGCTGGAAGTAGATATCACCACTTTTACAAGCGAAGCCCAAAAAATGAAGGATCGCGGACGGACAGTCATGTTTGCCGCGCTCAACGGGAAACCGGCGGGCATGTTCGCCGTATCGGATTCGATCAAGCCGACTACCGCCGAGGCGGTGAATGCGCTTCGCGCTCACGGCATAAGGATAGTGATGCTGACCGGTGACAGCCGCGCAACCGCGGAGGCGGTCGCAGGTGAGCTGGGGATCGACGAGGTGATCGCCGAGGTGCTGCCTACGCAAAAGGGCGAGGTGATAAAGAGATTGAAGACCGAGGGATGCAACGTGGCGATGGCCGGTGATGGTATCAACGACGCGCCCGCTCTCGCCCTGGCGGACATCGGTATTGCGATGGGCGCGGGGACGGACATAGCAATGGAGAGCGCGGGTATAACCCTGCTTAAGGGTGACCTGCGCGGTATCGCCGGTGCATATCGATTGAGCCGGGCGACTATGAAGAACATAAAGGAAAACCTCTTTTTCGCCTTCATTTATAATATGATCGGCATCCCCATAGCCGCCGGCGTTTTATATCCATTCTTCGGCTTACTGCTCAGCCCTGTAATCGCCGCGGCGGCCATGAGCTTCAGCTCCGTGTCAGTGGTGGGCAACGCGCTCAGGCTCGGCAGAATCAGGCTATAACAACGCACGGTTGAATCTGTTTCAATATATATTAATAAAAAATCTTGCTTTCGGGTTAACGCAACACAACCCTCTCCCTTGCCGTCGCCGGCTTGTGCGGCGCTGGCGTATCTTTCGTCTGACCTGTAAAATACACTATATACCAGCGATTTTAGACGCTTCGCTTCTTTGTTTGGTTACAAGAAACTTGTTATCACATTATAAAATTCATGGGGTCGCTGTTTTATTAGTTAATTAACGGCTCGGGAGTGTCCATGCGATGCTTTGGTATGTTTCCTGCTAAAGTTCGGGGCTAATGGATTCAGGGATTAGATATCAAAAGCAAGTTTTAGACGGTGTTTCCAAACGTTCCAGATGGTTACAGGAAGCCGACAAGGGGGTGCTATGTGGGAAATGCGAGCATTTAAATATTTCCGGCCGGCGTGTGTGTGAGTATTGCGGTTTTGCCCTTTATCGTACCTGTTCACATTGTGGGCGGTTGACATCCAGGGTTTTGAGTGAGTGCGAGAATTGCGGTGTTAGGGAGGAAAAGAAGGTAATAGACAAAGTGAGCGATAAATTTCCAAACTTGGATTTAAAGACCTGGGCCATACGAATCGGCGTTTCAATAGTCGTTATATCGATCTTCGTGTTTCTTATTGTGTGGTTTTTGGAGTCTTAAGTTTTCCGGTTCGTGTCGACCGTTACGGGAGGCAATGTATTGATACGGGAAGCTCAGTGTGTGTGTTCGATATTTGCGTGTTTTCTTGATTCGGATCAATGATCGTCAGGGGGGATTCTGTATATTGTTCTATTATGAGAAGAATGATTGATATTCTCGAGGATGAACACCGGTTGATCAAGCTTGTGTTGGAGTCATTGATAACGTTTGCCGATAGCGTTGGTGAAGGCGATTCCGGCGCCAGGGCGCATTTGGGTGAATACACGGTGTTCTTTAGGAATTTCGCCGATAAGTATCACCACGGCAAGGAAGAGGAAATGCTGTTTCATGAGATGCAAAGGTACGGATTCTCGAAGGAACAGGGGCCGCTTGCGGTGATGTTTATCGAGCATGACGAGGGCAGGAGGTTGGTATCTGCGCTTGCGGACATAGCGCAGAGGAACGCTCCATGGAGCAGCGACGAGATCGGTGAGGTTAAGTCCGCGGCGACCGCCTTATTCAGTCTTCTTGGATCGCATATTTATAAGGAGGACAACATCCTTTATCCGATGGCCTTACAAACATTACCTGCGGGTGAATTGGAGCGATTGTCCGAGGACTGCGATATATTCGCGGAGCGGTGGTCCGGAATTGGATATAGCGAAATGACGGCGATGGCCGGGAGATTAATCGAGAAATATCCGCCGGACCCGGCGAAGACGTCGCGAATCCAATCATGCACCGGCTGCGCGGCGCATGGTTGAGTTGGGTGCGTAGGCGGTTGTAATCGGGGCTCATTCTAATGATTCCGGGGCGGGCACAAGAGAATTGTGTGGATTCTACGCCGTGTTTTGTGGTTTAACCGGAATGTTAAATGAGCTTTAGTGCGCGATCGGGTAATGTATTTGGAAAACTGAAGGCCGCGATGGTTCTGCAATTCGCGGTCGGCGGTGCGGTGATCCCTTTTATAAGCGTATGGTTGAAGGACCGGGGATTGAGTAATACGGAGGTGAGCGCGGTCTTCATGTCGGCGTCGGCTGCGTTGCTGGTTGTACCGTTTTTTTGGGGGATGGTGGCGGACAGGTGGGTGCCGCTCAACCGATTGTTCGGATGGCTGAACGCCGGTGTCGTAGTTGCGCTGATATTGTTATTCAATCAGAAGTACTACACGGGATACTTATTGTCGTACCTGCTTTTCTATTCGTGTTTCAATCCGATGCTATTATTGATCAACCCCTTGTGCTTTCATTACCTGAAGAATCCGAGTGAAGAATTCGGCTTATTACGCGCATGGGGGTCTGTGGGATGGATAGTGCCGTCGATACCGATAGCGGCATGGATTATTGCGGGTGATATTGAGAATCTGGATTTTGCGTTGCTCCTGGGAATTGCATTGGCCGGTGGGATGGTATTGATGTCTCTTTGGTTGCCGCCGATGGCGCCGGGGGCGGCGGGGGGATTTTTAAGGGGCGACGGGGCGGAGTTAGGTTACTGGGCTGCGGTCAAGAGGCTGTTGAGCGACGGCGTTTTTCGAACAGTATTGACCGCGTTTTTTATGATGACGTCGTCTTTTGCGATTTTCATCTATTACTCGCCGGCATTACTGGTCGAGCTGGGGATGTCGCGGGAATGGATAGGGCCGGTGTTTGCGATGGGCGTGTTGCTCGAGATAGTGTTGTTCTTGAGGAGGGGCGCTGTGGTCAGGTGTTACAGGGACTCTACCTTATTAATGGTCGGCGGCGCCGCCATGGTGTTGCGTCAAGTATTATACGCCGTATCGGGTAATCTTTGGGTTTTATCCGGGAGTTATTTTCTGATCGGATTCATGGTGGTGTTTTTCCATATCGGGATGAGTATCGTGGTAAACGCGATAGCTCGGCGCGAGGTGCGGGCTACGGCGCAGGCGTTGCTGATATTGTGCGGGGCCGGACTGGGCCCGCTTTTCGGCAACGGCGCCGCGGTGGTGTTGACGTATTTGAGCGGCGGTAATTTACGGTTGGTATTCGCTTTTGCGGCATTGGCGTCGGCGTCCGCCTGCACCCTGGTTTATACATGCAGGCGAGAGCTGGATACCGCGATTATGAAGGGGAATGCGTAAGACTGGTTTGAGTTGGCCGGTGTCCACGGTCTATTCGGAAGTACTGTTTTTGATTTCAGCGCGCCAAGCGTCGGCCTTTTCAACTTTATTTCGCGCCTGCAGGCAATCGATGAGGGCGTGGACGGCCTTGGTTCTTTCCTGTTGCATATTGAGCAGACCGAAATTGTTTGCTGCTTGTTCAAGGAGTAATTCGGACGTTTCCAGGTTTTGTTTTAGTTCGAGCAATGTTTTTCCTTTTCCATAGAGCGCCGAGGCGATGCCGTCGTAATCGGCTGTTTCACGCGAGAGGCGTAGCGCCGCATCCCATTTTTCGAGGGCGCGGTTATGCTCGGCCTGGGACTGGAGGAGTCTTGCCTTGTTTGCGGCGACGGCGGCCAGGCCCGGGATGTGGTCGATCCCGCTGAATTCCTTTTCCGCGTTATCGAGGAGCTCCGAGGCCTTGGAGAATTCTTGTTTGGAATATTCGTAAAGCGCCGCCTCGTTGAAGAAGTGTCCGCGTATTTCATGGTCGGAGACGGATTGCAGTTGTGATTGGAGGGATTCGATGGATGCGGCTTGGGCGATGGAGTTGTTTGATTCTCTGTAAACTTGGAGTAAGCCGATACGGTTGAACCACCATCGGTCTCGGCGGTTGATGAAGGAGTTGAGTTCCGCCGCCTTGGCTAGGGCTGATTCGGCCTTCGAGAATTCCTTGAGGCGCAGGCGCGATATCCCCAGGTTATGTAAGGCGTGGGCCTGGTTTGTTATATCGTTTAGGAGTGCGAATTGGCCGGAAGCCTCTTTCCACTGTTCGGCTGCGGTCTGCCAATTGCCGGCGCGGGATAATTTCAGCGCGGACTCGGTAAGCGTTTCCGCTTTAGTTAGTCCCGGTGGTTTTTCTTTGGGCGGTGGTGTCGAAGTACAGCCGGTTGTCAGGGGCGCGAGGATAATGCCGGCGAACAGAGGAATGGATAACATGAGCAGTTGATGTAATAATACCGGTTTCGGCTTCTGTTTTGAAATCGGCGTTCGGCGGGCGGCGGTTGCCGGGATATAGGATTGAGTTTTCATTGTGTTTTTCCTTTGCCTGGTTCGAGTAGGATAACCGGTTTATTTGTATCGGATTCCGCGAATGCGGATTTGATGAGCCAGTTACGTTTCAGGCCTTGTATGAAGCTGTTTGCATTGACGACGAGCGATGATAGTTCGGTGAGGATCAGGTGGTTTGCCTGTACCTGGTTATTCAGGTTCGAGGATATACTCGCCAGGTTGGTGAGCGTTATGTTCAGGTTATTCAATGTAGTATTGATGTTTGTTCCCGCGCTTGAAATAGCATTGTCTGTGGAAGCGAGGGTGTGATCGAGTCGTTGATTGATATTGGTTGGTATGATCCATTCGCCGAGTGCACCGGGTCTTTCGCGGAGGTCGAGCGCGATGGCGGATAGATTGGTTATCGCCGGATTCGCTGCTGTGACAGTGTGATTGAGGTTTGAGGTGAGCGTGACCGAGTTGGATACGGCGGTCTTGATGTCGTTGGTCATTTGCAGGAATGAGGGAAGCGCTTTTTCGACTTGTGCGATGACTTGCTGGACGCGGTCGGATATGGCGGGTGTTTCGACCGACCATAGCCAGTAGGGTTTGGTGTCTTTGGTGATGGGCTTGTATTCGCCGGCTTGTTCGTCGTAGATGCCGGTAATCTTTTGTCCGTCCATCTGATATGTGGCGGCGCCGTTTGTGCCTTTTGTGACCTCGAGGTATCTGTTGCCGAGGAAATCGCCTGCGGTGAAATTGACTTGTGAATCGGTCCAAAGATAGCCGTAGTAGGGATATTTGATTTCGAATTCGACGTAGACGTTATACAGCGGATCGCTGGGGGGCATGGCTTCGATCTTGGTGATTTGTCCGACGTCAAAGCCCATGAGCTTGACGGGGTCGCCGGTTTGCAGTCCGGACGCCGATTCAACGAATGTGAAGTATGGCGCCTTTGTGAGGAACCAGCCTTTTCTTTTGGCCGTGTGATACAGATAATAGGTGAACCCAGCGATGAGTAGGACCACGGCGAGACCGACAAAAAGTCCGGCGACTTTCTCGGCGCGGCTGAGCCGTGTTCGTAATTGTGGTGTTAAGTCTTGTAAAGGCATAGGGGTTACAGGATTGTTGTTAGCATCGCTTGAAATTCACTTGTGTTCGGAAAATGATTGAGTTCCTCGAGTTTTACAGGGTCTTCCAGTACGTTAAGCGTTGCGTTTTTAAGGACGGCGTATTTGCGGCCGCTCTGCACAAGCGGTGCAACGTCATCTGCGGCGGCGACGATGGTCATTTTGTAGTCGAAAAGCCCGGTTTCTCCGTGTGAGAGGCGTGTGAGAAAGTCACGGCACCAATTGATCTGATTGGGGCCGAAGCCCGACATCGGGTTGTCCAGGAGGAGTAATTCGGGTCTTAATATGAGTGCGCGGGCGAGGCCGATACGGAATCTGACTGCGCGAGGAAGATTTGTCGGAGTGCGATTCGCCAATGGTTCGAGGTTCAGGGTTTCCAGCAGTTTTTGCGTGCGTGGATACGCGTCGTTGATCGAGCAATTACTGTGATAACAGAACGGCAGGGCTATGTTTTGGTAGATCGACAATGAATGGAATAGCCTGGCGGTATCTTCGAAGACCATCCCTGTTTTCATGCGGCCTTCGATAAGGCGGTCGCCTCTGAGTGCATCGACTTTTTTTCCGAAGAGGAACTGATCCCCTGCGGTGGGTTGTAGGAGTCCTGCGATCGTGGAGAGGAGTTCGGATTTGCCGGCGCCTGCGCGTCCGACCACGACCCAGAAATCGCCGGGCATTATCCGCCATGTAACGGATTTAAGTGCGTTTACGGTTTTATCTTCCTGATTCGGTATATCGACGTTTATAAGTTCCGCCACCGGGATGGACATTTGGCTATTGGTATGGGCGTTGGTCATACTATCAGGTAAATAATGAATATGGCGTCGATAATGGCGCAAAGTGCGACGGTTTTACCGACTGCTCTGTTTGTGGCCTTTGACACTTCTTCGAGTCGCAGCGGTTTTGCGAGGCCTTCATAGCAGGAGATTACGCCTATTCCAAGTCCGAAGAATACGGTTTTCAGGCCGAGTATCAAGAAATCATCCCATCTCAACGCCGCGGCGATCTGATCGAAATACGTCCATGGCTGAAGCTGTACATTTTGAGCGAATACGAAGAGATACCCGCTGAACATGGTCAGGATGAGTAGATAAACCGTGAGAGCAAAGACTGCCAGTGCAAGGCTGATTACCCGCGGCATGACGAGGTAATGGATGGAATCGATACCGAGCGCCTCCAGCGCCTCTATCTCTCCCATTGCGCGGGATGTGCCTAGTTCTATGACGGTGGATGTACCGATGCGCGCAAGTACGAGGAGTGTAGCGACGATCGGCCCGAGCTCGCGCACGACGACAGCCACCATCACGGTGCCGGCGTAATTCTGAGCGCCTACACGGGAAAGCTGGGCGATTGTTTGACCTACAACAATAAATCCGATTACAAACGCAAGAAAACATGTGACAGGCATGAGCTGGACACCGGACTGAAAGATATGTTTGCGGATGAGCGGATGTATGAGGCGCTTGGACTTATTGAGTTTGGTGAAAGTAACGCCTATAGTGATCAGCGCGAAGGCGCCCAATTCGTGGACCTGCTCGAAAAAACGGATCACCCCCTGTCCGAGCGAGTTTATCATTAAGCGGCCGCACGTATTGGGTTTCATAGATTAAATTCTCATTTGCTGCACTCGATCAACGTCCATTTGCCGTTGCGATAATTGTGTGATAATAAGTTTTCCGTTCGGTGTGGTCAAAAACGAAATAACTCCGGCTACGTCAAAAAAAATCTAAATAGCGCATCCGGCGTTTCATCACTTGCAAAATGCTCCATAGCAATGGAAAATAAGGGTAGTCTAAAAAGAGCTAATAAACAGACATAAAGAACTATGAAAAAACCGGCAAAACTCGATATTGACGGGAAAGAGTATGAACTGCCAACGGTGGTTGGAACCGAGGGAGAAAAGGGTGTCGACGTTTCGTCTCTGCGTGCCCAGAGTCAGTGCATTACCCTGGATGAAGGCTACGCGAATACGGGGTCGTGTAAGAGCGCAATTACTTACATAGACGGGGAACGCGGGATATTGCGTTATCGCGGAATCCCCATTGAGGAACTGGCGGAGAAATCCTCCTTCGTGGAGACAGCTTATCTCTTGATCTATGGTGAATTGCCGACGAGGGCACAGTTCCGGGATTTTTCGAATTCGCTTACTGAGAATGAGAACCTGCATGAGGACATGAAATACCATTTTGAGGGCTTCCCCTACACGGCGCATCCGATGGCTATATTGTCCTCGATGATAAACGCAAGCAGCTGTTTTTATCCGGGGTTGATGGGAACGCGCGACAGCCAGCGCTTCGATGTTCAGGCGTCGCGGCTGATTTCCCAGGTGCGCACGATTGCGGCGTTCTCGTACCGGAAATCGCGGGGATTGCCCATTATCTATCCGAAGCCGTTATACAAGTACACGGAGAACTTCCTGCACATGATGTTTTCCGATGTGTACCTGGACTATGAATTGAAGCCGGAAGTAGTGAGGGCCTTGGATACGATCTTTATTCTGCATGCCGACCACGAGCAAAACTGTTCCACTTCGACCGTGAGGATGGTGGCGTCCAGTCAGGCCAACCTGTTCGCAAGCGCTGCGGCGGGTGTTTGCGCGTTATGGGGGCCGCTGCATGGCGGCGCTAACCAGGCGGTGATCAGTATGCTCGAAGACATACATGAATCGGGCGACGACGGCTCGAGGTTTATCGCCGCGGCCAAAGATAAGAAGAGCAGCAAGCGGCTGATGGGCTTCGGTCATCGCGTGTATAAAAACTATGATCCGCGCGCCAGGATAATCAAAAAGGTGTGTGACCGGCTGTTGAATTCGCTCAACATCTCAGACCCGCTCCTCGATATAGCGAAGAAAATGGAGGAGACGGCGTTGAACGACGACTATTTCGTCGAACGCAAGCTTTATCCCAACGTCGATTTCTACAGCGGTATCATAATGCGGGCGATCGGGATTCCGACGGAAATGTTCACCGTTATATTCGCTATAGGCCGTATGCCGGGTTGGATATCCAACTACAAAGAGGTCGTGGATAATCCACGTAGCCGGATTTACAGGCCGCGACAAATCTACGTCGGCGAAAAAGAACGCCATTATGTGCCGGTCGACGAAAGAACCGCGAAGGTTAAGAAGTCCCGGTAGCCAACGGAAACCACCGGATACTCGGAATCGAATTCAGCAAGGGGCCTTACAAAGGCCCCTTTTTTGGTTGTTCCCGTAATTCCCTATAGGAATTAGGCGGACGTGAACGTGAACGGGCTAACGTTGATCATGGCTTGGGTAATGCGCGGCAGACGGAGATACCACCCGGCATACATCGCATTGACGACGGTTCGCCCTAAAACATGAAGAATTCCTCTTCGATATCGCGGAGTTGATCGATTAAATCATCGACGTCCGCATTGCGCGGCAGGAAGAACGTTGTCCAATCGGGGCGTTGCGGCATTTCATCTATGCATTCCAGGAGTGCGATCATTCCGTCCACGCCGTACCCGCAGTTGAAGGCGTTGTTGACCCCTTTGTCGACGGCGTCTTCGAATTCGTCTTCGGTGATGAATTCGTTAATCGACTTGGGTTTATCCTTGTCGCCGTTCAATTGGTTTTCGTATTTATCATAATGCCCGAGGTAATGATGCGCCATCTTGATTCCCACCAGGCAGCCGACTATCTGGTTGAAGTTGCTCAACTGCTCGTTGAGCATGTTCAAGCTCCAGTATTCCTTGTTATCGATACCCGGTAACGGCTTCAGCTCCATGACCCCTTTTTCTTGGGAAAGACTGATTATGTAGTTTTCGAAGTATCCTTCGTTGATTTTATCGATCGCCTTGGCGTGGGCGACATTGTTTACGAGGTCGACGAAGCCGACGGATATAAAGACAACCGGCAGCGGCTTAGGTTCCTCGGGATACTCGGCGAGGCGGATGAACGGCGTCATGTCTATCTCGAGGAACAGCGGTTCGACGTTGACTAGTTTCTGGTACTCGGCGTCCAAGTGAGTATACAGCTCGCGGCCGATCGTTCGTATTGCCGAGTAACCGGTCTTATAGCGCGGTTTTACCTCGGTTTGTTCTTCTGTCTCTTGGGCCGGCGCGGAGAAATTGAACAGGAACAAGGTGATAAGTCCGATGCGACTCAGATTGCTCAGATTAATTGTCATAGTGTGTTTCCTTAAAATTTTCTTACGACGTGAAATTAATTTGGAACGCGCCTGCTTGCAAGTTAATTTATGACTCTCGATTAGTGGACAATTCAATTCGCGCCGGTAACGGTCCTATGTCCGAAAACGCGATATTTCACGTGTATGAGTTGCCTGAGTCGGATGAATCTGTAACATATAGGATTGATATGAAATACAGGCGTTTTGGAAAGACCGAACTGTCGATGCCGGTTATTACATGCGGCGGGATGCGGTTTCAATTCAAGTGGAACGATGTTGATATGGACGAAGTTCCGCAGGAGAACCAAGAAAACCTCGAGGCAACCGTTCATAAGGCCGTTGAACTCGGGATTAATCATATCGAAACCGCCCGTGATTATGGTTCCTCGGAAAAGCAATTGGGCAAGGTTCTGAAGGATTTCAAGCGCGAAGACATTATTGTCCAGACCAAGACCCCGCCGTTTGCCGATCCCGAGGAGTTCCTGAGGTCATTCGATTATTCGATGGAGAATCTGGGTTTGGATTACGTGGACTTATTGGCGATTCACGGTATCAACAACTGGGAGCTCCTTTATCATTCGCTGAAGAAGGGCGGTTGCGTCGATGCAGCGCAGAAGCTGCGTCAGAGCGGCAGGGCCAGGTTTATCGGTTTTTCAACCCATGCATCAACGGACATAATTCAAGAGGCGATACGCAGTGATGAATTCGACTACGTAAACCTGCATTGGTATTATGTAAATACCCTTACATGGCCGGCGGTCGAGGACGCCGCCAAGCGGGATATGGGGGTGTTGATAATCAGTCCGAGCGATAAGGGCGGCAAGCTCTACAACCCGCCGCCGAAGCTCGTCCGTCTATGCGAGCCGTTCTCGCCGATGCAGTTCAATGACCTGTATTGCCTCTCACGCTCGCAAGTACATACGCTTTCCTGCGGCGCGGCCAAGCCGTCGGACTTCGACGAGCATATAGCGGCGCTTGAATACTACGATAAGGCGTGGGAATTGACCGGCCCGGTTTCCAAGCGCCTGGACGATGAAATGCATAGGGTGCTCGGCACCGACTGGTGCATGAATTGGCATGAAGGATTGCCGCAGTACACGGATGTGCCGGGACAGATCAATATTATCGAAATATTGAGATTATGGAACCACGCCAAGGCCCTCGATATGATCGATTGGGCGAAGATGCGGTATAATCTGCTTGGTCAGGCCGAGCACTGGTTTCCCGGCGAGAACGCGTCGCGTGTAAGAGAGCTGGATATCTCCAAGGCCCTCACCAAGAGCCGGTTCGCTCAACATATTCCCGACGTGCTCGAGGAAGCGCACCGGATGCTCTACGAAAAGCCGATGAAGCGCTTGAGCCAGTCGTGATTTTTTTGTTGATCCTTATCGCCTGAGACAATTAATATTGCAGCGTATGATCCGAAAAAGTTGTATATCGAAGGTTTTACTCCCGCTCGTTGCCGGTTTCGGCATTTTGGGCGGTTGTATGTCTGCTTGGTCTGAAAATGCGGTAGGCCCCGAGGTCGCCGTCATTCCTATGGACGGCAAGATACGCGTTGAACTGAACGGGGAACTCTTCACCGAGTATATCTACACGGAGGCGCAGCGGCCTTATCTTTATCCCGTGATAGGGCCGACGGGTGCGCCCATCACGCGCAATTGGCCTATGAAAGAAGGGGAAAACGAGAAGAAAGATCATGGGCATCACAAATCGCTGTGGTTCACTCATGGGGATGTGAATGGCATCGATTTCTGGACGGACGGTGATGACAAGGGCAGAATTGAGACGGCGAAGATACTGAAGCTTGTATCGGGTGAGACCGGTGTGATTCAGGTGCGGAATAATTGGGTCGGGCCCGACGGCGGCCTCGTCCTGGTCGAAGACCGCGCGATGCGCTTTTTCACTGAAGGCGATTCGAAGTATATTGATTTCAAAATCTCGGTTCGCGCTACGGAGGGTGACGTGGTCTTCGGCGATACCAAGGAGGGGTCGATGGCGATCCGTCTAGCGCCCACTATGCGTGTGGACGGGCCGGTGGCACAAGGGCATATACTGAACAGCGAAGGTAATCAGGGCAAGGATGCCTGGGGTAAGCGCGCGAAGTGGTGTGATTATTACGGCCCCGTTGAAGGTGAGACAGTGGGCGTTGCTATCTTCGATCATCCCGGCAATCCGCGGCATCCCACGTGGTGGCATGTGCGAAATTACGGGCTATTCGCCGCAAACGCATTCGGCGTCCATAACTTCGAAGGCAAGCCGGAGGGCACGGGTGATTTTGAAGTGTCTGAAGGCGAAAGCGCGACGTTCAGTTACAGATTTTATCTTCATAAAGGAGACACCGCATCCGCCGGCGTCGAGGGGCGTTATAACGAATTCGCCGCCGACTAAGATAAGGTACACAATAGACTCGAGATAATTATGAAAGTGAATAAAATTATGAAGATTTTCAGCGCAGTTTTGCCGGCGTTCCTTGCGTGCGCCGTTTACGTCGATTCAGCAACCGCGGCGGAGACGCCGGAAGGTTATAAATTGTTGTATGAACGCGATTTCGAAGATAACCGCGGCCTCGAGGATTTCGAGATGTCCGATCCTGCGGCATGGAGAGTGGGCGAGGATAACGGCAACAACCACGCGCTGGAGTTGTTCGATAAGAGCGATTATAGTCCGCGTGTCAGGTCGCCGTATAATATTGCACTGATCACGAATGGAATGGTTGGCGATTTCATCCTTGAAGCCGACCTGCGGCAGACTGGACGCGAGTACGGGCACAGGGACATGTGCATATTCTTCGGCGCAAAAGACCCGTCCAATTTCTACTACGTCCACATTGCGACCGCGGCCGATGACCATGCGCATAACGTGTTCATAGTCAACGACGAACCGCGTGTTAAGACGACCGATGACGTCACAGAGGGTGTGGACTGGGGCGAGAACGAATGGCATAAACTGCGTCTGGAGCGCAAGCTCTCCGATGGCTCCATTAAGGTCTTTTTTGACGACATGGAGAAGCCGATCATGACCGCCACGGACGGCCATTTTGATTTCGGTTACATCGGGTTCGGCTCGTTCGACGACACGGGAATGGTCGATAACATACGCATCTGGGGCCCTGGTTTCGCGCCGGAAAAGAGCGGGTTTTTCAGATAAGAACCGGCCGGGCCGGGGTTATAAGATGTTAATTATCGCGGCAATCCGGTGTTCGTATCCGGATTCGCCGCTTGCGGGCGTTGAACGTACTCGACGTACTTGGACAGCACTGGTTTGAAGTCCGGATTCTGATCCGCGAATTCCTTGAGGGCGTTGACGAACTCCTCGATGCGCGGTGCGGTCTTCGTCTCATAATTGCGAACGACCTCGTTCAGGTTGACGACCTCTTTTCTTATCCGTGATGTTTGTTTAAGGAGAAACAGGTTCAGCGCGCCGGTAAACACGATAAGGCAGGCCAGTGTGATTAAAAACTGTATCTGGAGCCGGCGGAATTGTCCGGATTCATGTTTTGCCCGGTCTTCTTCGGGTGCGTTTATTGGTAGGTCATCCGGTGTTGTCATAGTTCTCTTTGGGATTATTCGTTATTGGCGGGGATCATCCGGACAGAGGGTTGTGTGGAATTGGTGTTTTTGAAAACGGTGTTCAGCACCGAATTCATCTCGGGATTGGTGCGGGCGTACTGCCGGCATTCCGCAACCAGGTTGTTGAATACCGACATGTTTTTCCCTATGTTAACCCTCTGTTGCTGGAGCCGCGGTAGTTTGTTGGTGAGTCTTGTATTTTGGGCTAATAACGCCACTGCAAATACGACATTGAGCAGCAGCAGGCCGATTAATACGTTTATCCAGAACTTGGTTGTCATTGGGATGAATTCTTACGAGATTAGCGGTGTTTGTCCAGTCGCAACTTGATTGAATACCGCAGTTTTGCCGGCTTTTGAAAAATGAGGATGCATTAGCCATCTTGTGCGATACCATGTGCGGCGCGGGAATAATACATTTCTCCGTGATGATCGAGCTGCTGCGTAAGTGCCGAATCGGAATTACCGGCAAACGAGGCTTGATTTCCGCCGGTGGTAAGGTAAATAATTAACAATGGCGGTATAAATCAACTTCCGCCTGTTTGAGAAAATTTTTCGGCGTTATACGAGGAATTTTCGATTACAATAACATATCTTTGCATGTCAAAACAGGAACATATTGAAGTAATTGGAACTGTAAGTCAGGTACTGCCGGGGACGATGTTTCGCGTGAAACTTCCCAACGGTCACGAGGTGCTGGCTCATATCTCCGGTAAAATGAGAAAACATTTTATCCGAATCAGCGTCGGAGACCGTGTCAACGTCGAGATGTCACCCTACGATCTCAACAAGGCGCGGATAAAATACCGGTACAGGAAATAATGCGGCCTTTCCCCGCCTTGAAGTTTGTTGTTAGAATACCCGTCCGGCGCGGACTATATTGGATTTGGCTATGGTGGAATCCGTGAGAATGGACAAATGGCTCTGGTCGGTGCGAATATACAAGACGCGTACCGCCGCCGCCAAGGCCTGTCAGGGTGGTAAGGTTACCGTGGACGGGAGCTCGGTTAAACCATCGAGGGCGGTGAAGACCGACGAGGTTATCCAGGCCAAGGTCGGAAGTGTTACAAAGAAAGTAAAGGTCCTCGGCATTATAGACAGGAGAGTCGGCGCGCCGGAGGCGAGGGAATACGCTGAAGACCTCACGTCTGTTGCCGAGTACCAAAAAGCACGCGAACGCCGAAGGCACCCCGGTTTTCATCGGCCGAAGGGTACGGGCAGACCTACGAAGAAAGATAGGCGCGAGCTCGAGAAGTTTTTCTCGTTCATGCCGCGGCACTGGAAATAACGGTATTTCAACCGATTCAAGAATTACGACCGACGGTAGTCGAATCGCGAAAAATCGATTGATGCCTTCACAATAATAGACTAATTTGTCCGCACCGTATCGAAGCGGCAAGTAAAGAAGATGAAAAGTTATAACGTAGCAGTAATTGGAGGAGACGGAACCGGACCCGAAGTAGTCCGCGAGGCGCAGAAAGTCTTAGACGCAGCAGCAGCAAAGCACGGATTCAAGCTCGAATACACCGAGTTTGATTTCGGCGGAGACAGGTACCTGCGCACGAACGAAGTGTTGCCGGACAGCGCTGTAGACGAGCTGCGGAAATTTCCCGCCATTTTATTGGGCGCTATCGGACACCCGGATGTCAGACCGGGCATCCTCGAGAAGGGTATCCTGTTGAGATTACGTTTTGAGCTCGAGCAATACATTAACCTCAGACCGGTGAAGCTCTACGACGACAGGTTTTGTCCGCTCAAGAACAAAAAGCCTGAAGACATCGATTTCGTGGTAGTACGAGAAAACAACGAAGGCCTTTACACCGGCGCGGGCGGATTCGTCTTCAAGGGTACACCGCACGAGGTGGCCGTCCAAGAGAGTGTCAACACGCGCCGCGGCGTCGAGCGCTGTCTTAGGTTCGCCTTTGAGTACACGCGTAAGCGCAAAAAGGAGAACACACTGACCCTTTCCGGCAAGACAAACGTTCTCACCTACGCATTCGACCTATGGGAGAGGGCTTTCCACGAGATCGGTCAGGCCGAGTATCCGGATATCAAACGTGAATACGCGCACGTGGACGCCACGACAATGTGGTTCATCAAGAATCCCGAATGGTATGATGTTATAGTCACCGATAATATGTTCGGAGATATTATCACCGATCTCGGCGCGATGATCCAAGGTGGAATGGGCATAGCCGCAGGCGGTAACATCAATCCCAACGGCACGAGTATGTTCGAACCGATCGGCGGAAGCGCGCCCAAGTACACCGGCAAGAACGTGATCAACCCCTTGGCGGCTATCTGCTCGGGCCAGATGATGCTCGAGATACTCGGCGAGAACCAGGCCGCGAATGACATCGAACAGGCCGTGATCAAGGTGGTCAGAGAACGGATCAAGGAACTCGGCGCCGGTAAGATGGGGCACAGCACCAGCGAAGTAGGGGACATGGTCGCCGAATTGGTTTGACGCCGGTCATCGGTTACAATTTGTTTTAGCAAAGTATAGATCACCGCATTCATTAACGAGTGCGGTTTTCTTGTTTTAGAAATCGGCGGTTTATCCCTGTGTTTTTTACAAAAACAGCCTTGCTTCACATAGTATGATCGGTTAATATAGTCTCGAATTGGTTGAACGTTGTAAGTCGTTCGACGGAATGAGTAAGAGTGCGCGGTTAGCTCAGTGGTAGAGCACTACCTTGACACGGTAGGGGTCACTGGTTCAAGTCCAGTATCGCGCACCATTTTTTTATCTTATTTTAGAACCGACCTCCAGGTATTTTGGCTAAATAGCCGAAATGTAATCGCGTAAGGCGCTGTACTGCATCACGGTTTAATGATTATCTTGCCCAATATGCGGCGTTCACGGAGTGCGGCGAAGGCCTCGGTTAATTGATTGAGATCACAAATCCTGTCGATGACCGGTTGAATCTTGCCTTCGGCGGCCCATTGCAGGGTGGTGGAGAGGTCTGATCTGTTTCGTCCGTAGCTGCCGATAAGGTGGTGTTGTTTCACGAAGAACGGCCAAAGTTTAAAATTTATGTTACGTCCGGCTGTGGCACCGCAGGTTACTACCGTTCCGCCACGTGTGAGGCAATTGAAGGCCAGCTCAAGGAACTTGCCGCCGACATGCTCGATGATAAGGTCCACGCCTCGGTTTTCAGTAATCTTTCTGACTTCGGCGGGCCAATTATCGGTGGTCGAATCCACGGCATAATCCGCGCCGAGTTTGAGCGCTAATTCTCGCTTGGCGTCGGAGGATGCCGTAGTAATGACATTTGCTCCGAGTTGTTTGGCGATTTGCACGGCGGCTGAGCCTACGCCGCTTGTGCCGGCGGTGACCAGAATCCACTGACTGGGTTCGACGATTGTTCTATCGGTGAGCATATGCATCGCGGTACTGGCGGCCAGTGCTAGGGCTGCGGCGGACTCGAAACTCAGTTGCTTGGGCAGTGGTACGAGCGCGCGCCAGGGCAAGACTACTTGTTCGGCGAAACCGCCGTCTTGATCGACTCCGAGGAGGCGTCCGTTCAAGCACAAAGATTCTTCGCCGTTATTACAGAAACGGCATTCGCCGCAGAAGAGGTTGGATTGTACGGTCACGCGGTCACCGACGAACCATTCATCCACGTCCGCACCCAGGGCGGTGATCTCCCCGGCGATTTCGCTGCCCGGGATACGTGGCAGAGCGATATTGATCGGTAACGCGTTTTCCTCGATCCAGAGGTCGAGTCTGTTCAATCCACATGCGCGAACGCGGACAACTACCTCTTCCGGCGCGGGAGAGGGATCGTCCAATTCGGATACCCTGAAAACGCCGGGCCTGCCGAAGGATATTAATTGGGCGGCTTTCATGACTAAAATATATTATACTACAACATGAAGTCAACAGAGAAATTACCTTATGAAACTTGATTTGGATCAAGCAATTATCCTCGGTCGATAGTACATTGCAGTGTTATGAATGAGAAGCCATTGATGAACGTAGAAAATCACGGGATCGTATCGATAGATAACGAGATACAATTCGCGGACAACGGTATCGTGAGCAGGACGATAATGAAGACCGACGAGATGCGGGTGGTGTTGTTCGGCTTTGATAAAGGGCAGGAGCTCAGCGAGCATACATCGCCGTTCATGGCATGGGTGCAGATTATCACCGGCGAGGCCGAGCTTTCGCTTGGGGGCGAAAGGCACAGAGTGAAGGCCGGAGACTTGATTTACATGCCGCCGCACCTCCCGCACGCCGTCAACGCCGTCGAGCGGTTCTCGATGTTGCTTACAATGGTCAAACCTTCAGCGAAGGCGATTAATTAGCCGGCAGGGAATGATCCGGTTTTATCATGCGGATGCAACGGCGTTCCGGCGCCTTCACTTCGCGGCGCCGGAATCGGCGCTGAATCCGTGCAGCACCCAATCAGCGGTGTTGCCGGGGGAGTCGAATGCCTTTACTCCGCCGCCTTTGGTATCCGAGTTCATGCTGAATTCGCCGGTGCGCGGATTGTACCATCGGGCAATCAAGTTTCCGGGGAATCCGGTCAAATCAAGCTCGAGCAGGCCGCCGTCCTTGTCGTATACAACGAACTCCATGTCTGCGTTGCGCGCTGCGACAGCGTTTTCACCGGATAAAATCATCGAGTCCGCCGGATATAGGTTGCCGAACCCGTATACCGTCATGTCATGGAAAAAATGTGTCGCATGTTCGATCATTATCGCGCCCTTATCCATAACCCGCCGGTCGAATGCGCCTTGCGAATAATCCGGGAACGGCGCCTGTCCGCCGCTCAAGCCGCAGTACCACACGGCGTTGCGGATTTTCCGGTTTGTCCAGTCCCCTCTGGAAATGAAGACGCGCCAGTGATCCGTGTGCGCTGTCGGCACGGTTTTTCGTAGGTGCTTGAGGAGCTCGTCGCGCTTCGGCATGAAGGCGCCGCCGACGCTGTCGTATGTCTGGTTTTCCGCTACGGCGCTACCGCTGCCGCCGCCGTGCCTGCTGCTCACGGGATGTTTCCAGGGGTCATTCCGGCGGAACCAGTCGGTGAATCGATTGATCCATGCGTGGTTGCGGTATTCGGTGATATCGATTCCGGAGTCCCAGAGGACGACCGGGTACGGTGCGAGCCGCGCTGTTACGTATCGGAATAAACGCCGTTCCGATTTGGAATCCGGAGCGATGCCCAAGTTATCGGGCTTAAGCGCGTCGTCAGTGTACAACATGAAGTAAAATCCCATGCCGCGGTCGCGTGCATAGTCCATTGTAGCATTCAAGTTATCCCAGAAAACAGGATTAAATATTATTCCTTCTTTACCATTGACGTATGGCATTGCATCGTTCGGCCAGGCCTTTGCCCAATCGCGTTTTGCCAGTACTATTGCGCCGGTGTTGAGCAATATTGCGCCGATATCGGAGGCCTTATTGATTGCCGCTCGAACGTTGGGGTCATCCGGATTATGAGCGCGAAAGTGTCCGATCCCTTTTTTATATGCGCCTACGCCCCAGATAAGCGGCATGACGTATCCGGCGTCGGCGTATTTCCACCTGTTACCGTTTTCTCCGGCGCCGACCAATGCCCCCGGCAGGTCTGAGCTTTTGCAGATGAATTCACCGGTGTGTCCGTCTAGATCGGCGTCCGGTGATATGGTTGTATAAGACCAAACGCCGGTCTCGTCGGGCATGAAATAAATCTTCCAGGTATTGCCGCCTGCGTAGAATCCGAATTGCGTGAGGCTGCGATCGGAGGGGCTTTCGAATACCGCCTTGAATTGGAGGCCATAGGGATTCCCTTCCCATGAAGCGTTCTCGAAACCGACGCGGAATTGCCGCCATTTGTCGATACTTCGGATTTGCCGCGCTTTGGTTTCGGATACGGTTCCGGCATAATTGTTGGTTATCGCTTCCGAGTTGCTTCCCGCCTTTACGGTGAAATGCGATGACATTGCTAATGTCGATATGCAAAGCCATTTCAGCACATGTTGTTTCATAAGACTTTAGTATATGATGTGACGCATATTGCCGTTCGATTATTCAGGGGTCGCGCATTACGTTAGTTAAGAAATATCTTTAGCATTTTACATTCGGGTTGGGAAACAAACCACAGTGGGCAATCATTCTCCATGGATTGCGCGGAGTTTATTTTCCAGTTCGGATACGAGGTCGTTTCGATTTTGAGCGCGAGCGAGTTCAAGCGCTTGTTGCAGATGGCGTAGTGCGTCGTTTATCCTGCCTGACTCGGCATATTTCGACGCCATGAGATCGTGTAGCTCGGGTGAGGTGTCTACGCCGGCGTTGAGTCTAACGGCCTTTTGGTAATTTTGTTCCGCAGAATCTATGTTGCCTTTTGCTGCCAGTGCCATGGAGAGGACGTAAATGATCTTTGGCGCATTGGTATCTATAGAGAGCGCCTCGTTGAGGAAGTCGATCGCCTGATCCGGATTCCCGTTGAGCAGGTAAGCGCGGCCCAGTTGGAAGCGCATTTGCGCAGGGTCGTAAAAGGAGGCGAAGCCTTCCGGCATAAATTCTACGGCCTTACTAAGGTGCGGTATCGCCTCTTTGATTTTATCTTGATAGAACAACGCCATTCCTAGGTTGTAATGGCCGAACGCGTTTTTCGGATCGAGTTGAAGCGTAATGCGCATGTGCTTGAGGCCTTCGGCGAATTGCTGTTTCTGATTGAATAACAGGGTGCCTAGGCGTTGATGCGCCTGCACGCAGTTGGGGTTCATCTCTATGGCCTGAAGATATTTTTTTATAGCCAGGTCTATGTCATCACTCTGCTCGGCGGTGAACCCGGCGCAGGCAAGCGAGTAGTCGTCGAGAAATTCCTCGCGGATTTTGACAATTGCATCAGGTTCCAGGTTCGCGAATTCGGGTATGTTCGCCGCGCGGTTTGTTTCCGTGAAATTCCATAGCCATACGGGCGGCGAGCTTGCGCCGTTTTCGTCGATATGCGTTAGAAAAAGTTGCGTGAAAGGGGAAAATGTCTTTGAAGAAAAGACCAACCAGTGTCCGTTTGGCGACCAGCTATGCCAGGAGTTCATGAGCGGCAGATTGCAATCGAGTTTTTGGGCGGTGCCGCCTTCTGCGGGGATGATGAATAATTCGCTGTCCGGTTGCAGGAGCATGTAATTCTCGGCGCGGCAGAAGATGATCCAACGTCCGTCCGGAGAATACTTGGGGAAGAAATTGCTCTTGCCGTTGTTTGAAGCGCCTTCAATCGGCTCGGGAGTTCCGCCCTCGCCGTTGTTGAAAGGGACACGGTACAGGTCGAACTTGAATGGCTTACCTTTTTTTGAGAATTCGGCGCAATCTTCCGGGGATAGCAGGATTTTGTATTGGTCGCTGTTGTTTTTTAATTCGTATGCCTTGCTCCGCGCGAATACCACGTAGTCGCCGTCCGGGCTCCAGGTCGGATTACTCTGGACGTATTCCGGGTTGTCCGCGCCGGGGAGGCTGCTGAAGGTTTTCGTTTGCCGGTCGTAGAAGGCCAGGATTCCCTGGATAGGAAAGAATAACTGCGAGAACTCCAGTCCCGGCTTTGGGACGAAGACCGACCGGTCTTTTACCGTGCTGATTACATACCGGCCGCTGGGTGATACGCTCGAAAGCAGGCCGAAGGTAGGTTTCTCGTCTTCCTCCCGGAACTCGCTCCAGCTGAGTATATCGCTTGTGGCAAGCGTCATTTCCTTGGCTGTACGGGTTACTACGTACGAGCCTTTGTTGTTTGCGTAATCGACGTCCATCCCTAAAAGACCGCCGTCCCGCGAGAAAGAGTGACAATTTCCGCAGACCGGTAAATTCTTCAGTACCACCCGTGGCGTCGCAGTATCCTCGACACCGCCGAAGCGCCAGCGGATGCGGGTTGGGTCTTTCACGGCGTCGATGAAAGGCAGGTTGACCTCGCGATAGAAGATCGAGGCGTCAACTTCATCCTGTGATGTCGATATCCGTATGCGCGAGCGCGAGTAAAACCGCGGCTTGCCGCTGTCGTGAAATCCGAGAATTCTAACCTGCGCGGATTTCCCGAGAGACTGCTGCTTGATAGTGTTCCATCCCTCGAGCGATGGAATCCATCGCGGCTTTTCGGACACGAAATGCAGCGGTTGCGCGTCGTCTTGGAACTGGAATGTTATAAGCCACTTGGAAACCGCCGAGTTCGTCTCGCTCCATTCAAACAGCGGCGGAGCGATGTCACGCGGGAAGACAGCGCCGTCAAACGGATGCTTGATTTGAATATTCTCGTAATCCGCCGTGGCGTCGTACGAATCCAATAATGCCTCTATATCGACGGGCGATTTGAATAAATATATGCCGCCGAGCACGAGGACGATGGCAATCGGAAGTAGTAACATTGCCCGATATTTCCAACTATATACTTTGCTGTGAGTATCCATAATGTGATGAACCGTCTCGAATCCGTATTATGCCCTGAATCAATCCTCCACCTGCGGGCGTGTATCGGCGCCGGATTATAGCTGATACGCGCTTTTAGTCGGCGCAACTGTATTTATTACCATGATAAATGTGTTGAGGACAAAATTATTTAAATCCCGTAAGGATGGAATATCCATAGCAAAACAGATTAACAAACAGAATATGTCCCGTCAGGGACGCAATATTTCAAATTAGGTTTGTTTTCAATCGGAAAAGCGATACGGTATGCATCATGAAAATCAGCACATTTCTAACGCTTGTTCTGATAACATGAATAGACTACGAATAATCGAGGTAATAATTTTAATCGGAACTTGCTTGGCCGTGACAGCCGCCCCTCTCGGACTGGAGTCGCCGAACGGACGGTTCGCTGTGGGGTTCGGACTTAAAAACATCGACGGCGCCGCGGCGTGTGCGGTCTATAACATCTCATACGACGATAAAAGTTTAATCACGGACTCGAGGCTCGGTCTGAACATCAAGAATCAACCGCCGTTGTCTCAGAACTTCGAGGTTCTCGAAACCTCGACTAAGTCAAAACACGGCAGTTGGACGCCTGTGTGCGGCACAAGAAGCGCTTATCCGGATCGCTTTAACGAGTTGCGGATCGACCTGATCGAGTCCGCCGGCAGCGCCCGGAAATTAAGCATTATATTTAGGGCGTATGACGAGGGGGTCGCCTTCAGATACGTAATACCCGCTCAAGCTGGGCTCGATGAGTTTACCATATCCGAGGAGGCAACACGGTTTGTGTTCCCCGCCGATTATTCCGGTTGGTTTACCGGCTACCCGCAAGGCCTATACGATAAGCGTCCAATATCGAAGATGCAACGCGCCTGCAGGCCGTTGGTTATTGAAGCCGGCGATAAATTCGTTGCCATTGCCGAGGCCGGGAGCCTCGAGTTTTACACGCCCATGGTACTGAGCGCGGCCGGATCAAACGCGCTGCAAACGGAATTTCGTAAAGGCACGGTGAACGCCGCTGCGCCTGTATCAACGCCTTGGCGTGTGGTGATGGCCGCGGATACGCCGGGCGACCTCGTTGAACGTCATTACCTGATCCAGAACCTGAACGCGCCGTGCGCCATCGCCGATACTTCATGGATTCGACCGGGTAAGGTTTGGCGGAATACCGCGCTGAACCGCGAGAACTCCGACATGATCGTGGACTATAACGCCGCGCATAATTACCAGTTCGTTCACTGGGACACCGGCTGGAACGGCCAGGAATACGACGATGAACCGGATCATCCAACTAAGATTCTGCCGGGCAAAGACCTGCTCGGCGCAATCGAGTACGCCCATGAGAATGGACAGGGGTTTGTTCTTTACGTAAACCATCAGGGACTCGAGGCGTATGACCTCGATGACACGTTCAGTACTTATAACGAATGGGGCGTTGACGGCGTTAAGTTCGGCTTCGTGAATTACGAGTCACATGCGCATATGGCATGGCTGCATAAGGCCATGCGCAAGGCCGCAGAGTATGAGTTGATGGTTAATATCCACGACAATTATCGTCCGACGGGATACGAACGAACATACCCGAACTTGATGACCTTCGAGGGTATCGCCGGCAACGAGACAAGAGATGACCTTGGAACGCCGGCCAACCGGCTCGTGCTGGCGTTTACGCGTACCATTGCCGGCGCCGCCGATTTCACCCCTTGCTATTTCGATCCGCGTGTAGAGAGCCGCGCGTTTCAATTGGCGTGTGCCGTAGTCTTTTACAGTCCATGGCAATATATCCACTGGTACGATCGACCTAATACGGTCATCGATAAATACGGGCCGGGCCTGGAGTTCTGGGAGCAAATGCCGGCTGTCTGGGACGAGTCCATAGTATTGGAAGGCGCGATAAGCGATTTTATTACAATTGCCCGCAGGAGCGGCGACGACTGGTTCGTTAGCTCGATCACAGACGAGGCGCGGACGTCCGAACTACGCCTTTCATTCCTTGACCCCGATAAAAAATATGCGGCCGAGATATATAAAGAAGACCCCGATAATAAATTATTCGTGGCCAAAGAAACACGCACTGTCACCGCAAACGACATCATCCATGCAAAAATGAGCAGCGGAAGCGGGTATAACATTATACTGAAGGTTGATCGGGGATCAGAATAAGGCGCTGCAATCGATCACGACTTACTCTTTTTGTGCGACAATAGAAAGATGCGATATGATAAGGAGCCGGAATATCTTGATATGCATGGGAATTATCGGGTGTTTGCTTGGTGAATGGGACATTTCCTTGAGCAATGAGCCGCCGGATAAGAAACCGCCGAACGTGGTGTTCATACTTGTTGACGATTTAGGATGGAAGGATGTGGGTTTTATGGGGAGCACTTACTACGAAACGCCTAATATTGATAAACTTGCCGGTGAGGGTATGGTTTTCACGGATGCATATTCAAATGCTCCCAATTGCGCACCTACTCGTGCTTGTTTGTTATCGGGACAGTATACTCCTAGACACGGGATATATACAGTTGGTACATCGAAAAGAGGCAAATCGGTTTATCGCAGGATAATACCGGTTGAAAATACGACCGTCCTTGATCCGCGTATACCGACAATTGCAGATGACTTGAAACAGGCTGGCTATACATCGGCGAGTATCGGTAAGTGGCATTTAGGTGCAGACCCGGAATCCGGGCCTATTAGCCAGGGATTTGATGAAAATGTGGGGGGGGATAAGAGCGGGCATCCTCGCAATTATTTTTCACCATATCACAACACAAATCTGGAGGACGGGCCGAAAGGTGAATATCTAACCGACAGGTTGACTGACGAGGCTGTTGAATTCATTCAGGCGAACAGAGAGAATCCATTTTTCCTCTATCTTTCGCATTATGCAGTTCACACGCCCCTGCAGGCTAAGGATAGTTTGATTAAGAAGTATAGAGATAAGAACCCCGACGGCGGACAGAACAACCCTATCTATGCCGCGATGATTGAAAGTATGGACAGTGGTGTGGGTAGAATATTGGAAAAGCTCGGGCAGCTCGGGCTGGAGGAAAACACTGTTGTAATATTCTTTTCAGACAACGGCGGGCATGGTGGTGTGACCGATATGTCGCCACTGCGTGGTTCAAAAGGGATGCTTTATGAGGGCGGCATACGTGTGCCGATGATTGTAAAATGGCCGGGTGTGGTCGAACCGGGAAGCAGCTGTGATGTACCGGTTATCAGCTTGGATTTTTATCCGACACTCCTCGAAATATCGGGGGCAAAAGTGCCGCCGGGGCATGTAATCGACGGCGAAAGTATTGTGAAACTACTCAATGGCGGCGATAAATTAGAGCGAAATGCGATATTTTGGCATTTTCCCGCGTATTTGGAAAGTTACACAAGCGAGCAGGGCGTTTGGCGCACGACGCCGACGGGGGCTGTCAGAGTAGGTGACTATAAATTATTGGAATATTTTGATAATGGAAAGATTGAACTATATAATTTGGAAGAAGATATAGGTGAACAGAATGATATTTCATCGAAAATGCCGTCGAAGACGAAGGAGCTTATGAAGATATTGAAACAATGGCGGAATGATATAGACGCACCTGTACCGATTGAGATAAATCCGCAATTCGACGAAGATAAATTTATTAAAAGACACGAAAGCTTGATCTCTGATTAATCGGATTCAATTCGTACGTAGTCTTCAGCTTTGCCTTGATTCCAAAACCGGGGGGCGTAGAATCCGATGGTCGATAGACATCACGGTCAATAAATGCGCTCAACTAAGTAAGTTAGTTTAAAGGGGTTAGGCAAGAAATTCTGGCCAAATCCTGCCCGTTCGCCCACAATCGTGGGCATATGAAAAAAATAAAATTAAACGAACAGGATGTGATTAACAA
>JAIPKD010000043.1 GCA_021733835.1 Verrucomicrobiota bacterium | reverse complement strand
GGCCCTAACAACGGAGGGGAAAACGGGTGATTTTCAAACGATTCTTAGTCGTGTCAATATACGAAAGGGGAAGGGACAGACTCTACATTGATGGCAGAGATAGTGCCTGTCCCTAACGGATTCACGTTCCCGTACACGTACACGTAAACGATTTCCGTGGTCGGTTTTGGTCATTAGAATTTTGGTGATTCGTGCTTCGGATTTATAATTCCCAGGTGCTGGAGATAAATTTCGATAATATTGCAGAATATTGTCGTTATGGGGTTGACTACAACCACAATAATATCGTAATCTTAACGGAAATCACAGATGAGCAGGCCAATGAGCGGTGTAAGACATTGGGAATCAAGAAGTTAAATAGAAACTTTAAAGAGATTAATTCTCATGAATAAACATATATCGTCTTCTGCCCCCCCCTCAGGCGCAATAAAGGGGCTGTTTAAGATCGGTTTTCTGGGCATGCTGTTCAGCCTTTCGAATCTCCTGGCGGCCGATGAGGTCGTCAACAAAGCAGTGGTCGAACGTGGCCAAAATCATAAGATAATCGAATTCACGCGAAATGTGACGGACGCAACCGGCGAGACAAAGACCGTGCAAGGCCGATACACCGTTCTGGCAAACGGGATGCATTACAAGGAGGACGGACGCTGGGTCGAGTCCAAGGAGCTGATCGAGCCGTTCGAGAAGGGCGCGGTCGCCCGGCAAGGCGCGTACAAGGTGATCTTCAATTGGAATTTGAATACTCCCGGTGCGATAGACATACAAATGCCCAAGGGCGAGCGAGTGAGGGCGCATCCGCTGGGGTTGTCGCTCACCGATTACGCGACCGATCAGAGTGCGCTGATCGCCCAGGTACGTGACACGGTGGGCGAGATACTGGAGCCGAACCAAATAATCTACCGGGACGCATTCGAGGGGATAAGCGCAGATGTGCTATTTACTTACGAGAAGGGGAGGTTTGAGTCGGACGTGATCCTGCGCCAGGCGCCGGTGTTGCCGGAGGGTTTTGACCCGGAAACGACGCGGATCGAGGTATTGACAGAATTTGTCCAGGCGCCGGAGCCGAAGGTGAAGGAGCGTAACCTTCCGGCCAGTGACGACAAGGCAAAGCGCAAGCGAATGAAGCTGCCGTGGGTGACGGATCAGCGGTTGGACTTCGGGTCGATGACAATGGGAATGGGCAGGGCGTTTAAGGCTGCGGGTAACGGCAAGGCAAAAGGCAGGCGCACCAAACCCATAGTGTCCAAAAAGTGGCGGAAGATACGCGGACGCAATATTCTCTGCGAATCGATCGGGTACGTTGAGATGCTTGAGATGAACGCGGAGCTTAAACAGGCGGAGGCGGAAGACGGTGAATTACGAATAACATCCGTCCAAGAGCGCGAGCTGCCGCCGGCACCAAGGGCCGTGGACGAGCAGAGGTCTATGCAACTTGCATCGGCGCCAGTCCAGAGCGGTGGTGTGGTGGTGGATTATGTGTTCACCGGGAGCTACGATTATCTGGCCTTTTACAGTGGGCATACGTATTTAGTGGGAGGAACATTATCCACAGACGGCCCGACCTATTTTCACGAAGGTACGGTGATCAAGTATTTACCTGACGCGCAGATTACGTTATCCGGCACTGTCTATTGTTACTCGACCGCGGATAATAAGGCGATATTGACGGCGTGGGATGATGATACCGTAGGAACCACGATTACCGGTTACGATGATTACGATGAATATTGCGCGAGTATGGCATTGCACCTGTATAACGCCGATGAATACACGACGCTGGAGGGATTGCAGTTCAGGTACGCGCAGACGGCTATCCAGGATTACTCACCGTATTGTTCGCATACGATCAAGGACTGCGATTTTCTCGCATGTTATTACGGAGTTAAGGCGTATTATACGACCATAATATTCAGCAGTTATGGTCAGACGGTTATGTGCGGGGTAAATCATCCGACAACGAATATGGGCAGCGCCGGTTTTTCAGGGTCGTATACGACGCTGGCTAGCGAGGAAGATGAAGATGGAGACAAAATATCGAATGAAATGGAGTTGTTCCAAACATTATCCGATCCATTAGAAGCGTATTCGAAGAATCCAAACAGTAATATCACTGATGGAGAATGGTATTATACATCCGTAACTGGACAATATGAAACACGCATTAACATATACCTTGACGTGGCAAATAGTTATTACGATATGGCTAATGATTATACAGAATTATATTTTGTTATATCGGGAGCCGAAATAAATGATTTATATGATATATATATTGAAACAGAATCAAATAATCAGAATGCTGATAGTCAGGTATGGCAATTTATGGATGCTGAAACGGTCTATATAGATTCGTCAGGGTATCAGTATTTGTATGCAAAATGGCCTGGTAATGTACCACTGAATGGAAGTGTGGCCTTTGCAGCGTTGGATATTCGTGATCGATCATTCGATGGAATACCGGATGGTTATGAAATTATGGTGCTTCAAACCATTGTTGGTAACGCGGATTCAAATAATAATGAAATCGCCGACGGGGACGATGATCCAGACCAAGATGGCATTACAAATGCAAGAGAATATATCCAAGGAACAGATCCATTAGTTCAAGATGACAACGATGACTCTAATAATAATGGTATTCCGGATTGGTATGATAATTACATAACGTATTGGAGAGGCCTAAGCAATGTTGAAAAATGGGGTGATGCCGATGGCGATGATTTGCCGAATGTTGTGGAATATGATATAGGTTGTGATCCGATATATCCAGATTATTGGGAATTCAATGAACCACCAGGAGGATACACAAATGAGGACGCGCAGTTTGTATCAATGCAGTTTACTGAGGTATGTAATGAACCGGATGTACTTAATAACGATTATTTTCCCAACTTTGGTTGCGTTGCGGGTCCATTAGGGTTAGGAGGGGCTATGTTGGTTAAAACGGATTCGGGAACTGCAACGCTGAAATTAGAAATATGGCCATTGGATAGTTATAATATATATCGACCATTTTCCGATAACGCCTCACCAGACCAGTTAGAACTGCAAAAACCAAGTCCGTCAGATGGAGAGATATATAGAAACTTATTAATTAGTGGGATAAGTGCAGCTAACATATTATGGCACCAGGTTGACCGGGATATATTAAACCTTATGTCACGTAAAACATTAGAATATGTGCATGCGGTATCTATGCTTAGAATACAAAAGCAATTCCGAAAAATACAATATCTAGAGTATTTGAAAACAAGTGGTGTTAGTCAGCCTGGTATAATGCTACGTAGTAAACGATGTGTAAATATCATCCAGGCTGAATTTACTAAAATAACAGCAATATCTATAAAGTATAATACTACTTATCCTTCTTATACTACTATTAATAGAGTATTGGGAGCCGCTAAAATACTTGGAATCGCAGTTAAATGGTATAATTCATACGACTTTTTACAAGAATGCATAAATGGTTACATATTAGATGTGATGCATCATAATGGTAATGCAGGGGCAGATATATTGTCGACTAAAATACAAGAAATGCTGAATGTTATATGGGCATGGACGATATCGACAACTACTCCAATATTTTCTCCAAATCCATTAGGTTGGTATGATGGGTATAATTAAACATACGTTTACGATTATAAATATATAGCATATTGTTAATAAGATGAATAGTAAACTATTATGAATATATTGAAACATAATATATATCATAAATATTATAATGTATCCTGTGCATTTACATTGATCGAGTTGATCATGGTGTTAGCAATAGTCGGAGTATTAGCTTCATTGCTAATGACCGCTATCACAAAAGCCCGTAGATATGCTGAGCGAATATATTGTCAAAATAATCAGCGACAGCTTGGCTTAGCTCTTAATCAATATGCCCATGATAATAAAACATACCCTCCATTGCTCTGCTTGGATAATGGTGAAGCAGATGTTAGATATGATACAATACAATTAACGTTGTGGAATGCATATATCTTGCCGTATGTAAGTAGTAACAATAAAGTATTTAATTGCCCTTCATATCGCGAGATATTTCGATGGAAGAAGGAATATAATCCTCCGCGCAAATACTCGAGCAATATAACATATGCAGGAGAAAATGAACTTTCAAAATATAAATATCCATATAATATAGCATGTGGTCGGATGCTGTCTTACGCAATTAATATGTACGGAGTGAGCGAAGAAATACATGCAAGATCTGTAAATGCATATGGTCTATGGGGTGGATGTATAAGTAAAGAAAATAGTAAAAATACAAGATGTATATATGAAGGTCGTAAAATGGATGAACTCAGAGCGCCCGCAAATATGATAGCTATAGGAGATGGTCCGTGTGAATATAAAAGATATATACATGCAGTCATGGGTCCTGATTCCGTTAATAGATATTCTCCTGTTAGAGCCAATTATAATAATAATGGTATATATAAACCTATAATGGAACGGCATTTAGAATACAATCGCAATGAAGAAGACAATATGTGGATTGGTACTCTACACGATAACGGTGCAAATATGGTTTATGTCGACGGTCATGTCGAATGGAAAAAAACGGATATATGGTTGGAGTTAAGTTATAAAAATGCGAAGAGATGGAACTACGACAATCAACCGCATAAAGAATTGTGGAAATAATGGTATATACAGTACAAATACGAAACGCTGTCTATTTAGAAACCAAAAGCAAACCAAACCTTAAATAATGTACATATATATATGAATATTGCATGCAATAAGAGTCAGTATAAGCACATATATATAATTGCCGTATATATACTGTTAATGCTTGGTTATAATGCGAATGCCGGAGTTATCATAACCAACTTAGTCTCGTTCAGCGGTACAAACGCAGCTATACCTGGAGCAGCTCCGATACAAGGAAAAGATGGAAGTTATTACGGTGTTACTGTATTCGGAGGGCCGCATCAACATCAAGGTACAGTATATCGAATAACATCGGATGGTATGTTCGAATACATTGCATATTTTGATGGACTCAAAGGCAGATACCCGCATAAAATGTTACTGGAGGGGATAGATAACAAATTTTACGGCGTCACTGCAGAAGGCGGTGATCACAACATGGGCGTCATATTTAATGTTACGACAAACGGTATAATTAAACGGATGCTATCATTTACAGGGACAAATAGTCCAAACTATGGAAATAACCCATCTAGCTCATTAATTAATGGTGAAAATGGGTACTTATATGGAACAACTCGCGAAGGCGGAAAATATAATATGGGCACTATATACAGAATAACTATGGACGGTATATTTGAAAGCCTTGTTTCATTCGACGGTACAAATGGTAATGTACCAATAGGAAGACTGGTGTTGGGAGAAAATAGATACTTTTACGGTACGACGGCAGGACAATGTGAAAACAACACGAATGCTAAGGGAAACGTCTATAGAATGAGTCATGATGGAACTATATCGACAATCTGTTATTTTAATGGTGCTAATGGAAACATACCAAATGAAGGATTAACATCGGACGGAAATGGAAATTACTATGGTACAACAAGACTTGGTGGTAAATATGATATGGGTACAGTTTACAAGATAACAAATAAGGGAGAGTTTAGTACCGTAGCGTCATTCAATGGGAACAACGGGAGACAACCCCATGGTATGCTAACACATGCTTGGGACGGCAATTATTACGGTATATCAGTTGGTCGGGCGTTCGACGAAACAGAAGTGTATAAAGTAACACCTGATGGGATAATAGAAGTTATAGTATATATTGATGGAACAGCAATGTCTCATACATTCACATTAAGCTCAGATGGTAATATGTATGGTGCGGCATCACACGGTGGTATATATGGAAAAGGATGCATATATAAAATGAGCATACCGATTGCGCCAATCTTTAAATCGTTAAGTAAAATAGAAAAAAGCGTAATAATGACTTGGAAATCCGTAACCGGACAAAAATATATATTGCAAGAATGTTTAAATATGGGCCAGAACACGTGGACGGATGCAACTGGTATTATAACAGCCACGAATGGACATATTTCTGTATCACAAAGTATTGATAATGATAGTTCCCGTTATTATCGAGTTAAAATGCTTCAATGACAATGGGAATGGGCAGGGCGTTTAAGGCTGGCACGGGCGATGCTTTAAATAACGTAAAATACAAGACTCAACCGATAGTGGCGAAGAAAAACACTGAGCGTGTAGAACATATAAAAAATGAGAAGTGCACACGATGTTAATGTTTCAGAAGTGCGGACAGTGTTTTTTATTACGGTACGACAGGGTCTTTGAGAATCGAAGGAGAAAAATGGCTGGTAACACATGATTGCGCGGGGCTTCGAGCGAAATATAATAAGGACGGGCCTATGCAAAAACAACTCGGAAGCTAACAAAAGAAATATCGAAAACCGAGAGTTGACACACTGTGAACCCTTTATATTATTTATTTAATTTACGAAATAATCGTGTATATAGTCTTAAGCAATGAAGATCAGGAATTACAATAGAAGATGTGCGCTGTTAAAATGCATTGCATTAGTAATATTTGCGTGTCCAGTATATGCCGGATTGGATGTCATTCATTTAGGCGAACTGAGTCCGGCGCTCGACGACGTTGATGAAAACGCCGGTTCCCGGCTGAAGTGGGAAAGGGTTCAAGAGGAATTCTCTCTGGAGGAGCGAAGTGTCGTGATACGACAATGCGCAACGGATACCGGCGGGAATACGTCGGTCAGGAATTCGAGTCCACTCAAGTGGAAAGATGAAGGATATTTTCAGCGAAACCGTGATTTGGGGCAGGTGTTTACCGTGGGCGAGAGCGGATTTGAGTTGGACGCAATAATCCTGCGGACGGGAAACGACACCTCCGCGTTTTTGACCGGGGCGGCGGGTGCGCCGGTGTTCATCCAGTTTTTCGAAGTTATCGGAGAGCCGGAAATAGACGATAACGGTACGCCTAAGGGTGCAAAGGCTACGCATGGTTTTTCGACAAATCACAGGTGCGATGATTTTGTCAAGGGCGTCGAGTACAAGTCATTATGTGTGGTACGCGGTGGTGTTATGCCGGATTTGGCGGACGCCGGTGACGGGCGGTTTCAGTATATGAAGTGGGATTTGACCGGGGAGAGCGAACTTTACTTCGAACCAGGAAGACGCTATGCGTTCATGTTCGGGATAACGGCGCCGGGGCCGGAGTGTGGTTTTACTTTGGCGAACCGGAACAACGCCGCATCGCCGGCGCCGCCGAGTATGTTCGATTCATTGGATCGATACCACGGCGGTTGGGGGCTGCGCCGCGAGGGTAACGGCAAAAAGCCGCCGACCATGATACCTGGTGATACGCCGCCCGAAGATTCGACTACGATAGAAAAGCTCGAGAACGAGTCGTTCTTTCCCAAAGGCGATGCGCGCTTTTGTATCCCCCCGACGTGCGACGGATACCCTGATGTGGATGCGTACCGAGACTTGGAATTCTATCTCATCGCCGGCCCTTGAAATGGTGGGCGAGGGGAGAGATGATGAATCACGCGTGAATAATATTGAATTAATTACGTCATTCAGAGAAGATTAGCTTAAATATCGGTTTTGGCATTTTTTTATAAATCAACGTTTGAAAAAATATGAATGAACTAATCAAGAACACAGATGGGACAACACGTCGCGAATTCCTGAAGACATCGAGTAAGGCAGTTGCCGGCGCCGCGCTGGCGTCTGCAATGGCGCGTCCCGGCTACGCGGCGGAGTCCAACACAATCAATGTCGTATTAATAGGATGCGGCGGCCGCGGCACGGGCGCGGCGGTTAACGCAATCAACGTCGATAACGGCCCCGTCAAGCTTGTTGCGATGGCGGATGTATTTGAAGACCGGCTTTCGAGTAGTTACGAGAATTTGAGCAAGAATCACGGCGACAAGGTGGATGTGCCGCCGGAGCGGCGGTTTCTCGGTTTTGACGCGTATCAGAAGGCAATGGATTGTCTGCGTCCCGGAGACGTGGCTATTTTGACCACGCCGCCTGCGTTTAGATGGGTACATTTCACATATGCGGTTAAGAAGGGCTTGAATGTGTTCATGGAAAAACCGGTTACAGTGGACGGCCCGACTACGCGCCGGATGCTCGAGCTGGCCGAAGAATCGAGGAAAAAGAATCTCAAGGTGGGTGTTGGTTTGATGTCGCGTCATAGCCGAGCGCTACAGGAATTGGCCAAGCGCGTACATGACGGAGAGATAGGCAACCTCATTTTGCAGCGTGGTTACAGGGTGCATGGGCCGGTTGGATACTTCTCTTCGCCGCCCAAGCCGCCCGGTATTTCCGAGCTCATGTATCAGATACGCCGTTTCCACAGCTTCCTTTGGGCCAGTGGCGGATGCTACAGTGATTTCAATATCCACATAATCGATCATTTGAGCTGGATGAAGAATGCGTGGCCTGTAGAGGCGTTCGCGTTGGGCGGCCGGCATTACAGGGGAAATTCCGTTGATCAGAACTTCGATGTATACGCGGTGGAATACACCTATCCCGATGGGAGCAAGTTCTTTTATGATGGCCGCTGCATGACGGGCTGCAGTGAAAAGTATGCCAGCTTTGGGCATGGAAGTAAGGGTATGGCGATTGTCTCGAACAGCGGAGACTGCGGATTGCCGTCTGTTACATATTCCAGCCAGCAACCGGATGACTCGAAGATAATCTGGAAATCCAGGGTCGCGCCGGATCAGAGGAATCCGTATCAAAACGAGTGGAACGATCTTATCGATGCCATTCGCAACGATAAGCCTTACAACGAAGCCGAACGCGGCGCGATTGCGAGCATGGTTACGTCAATGGGCAGGATGGCCGCGCATACAGGGCGGGTGGTCACGTATGATCAAATGCTGAATTGCGAGCACGAGTTCGCGCCGAATTTAGATAAATTAACGTATGATTCACCGGCGCCGCTGCAGTCGGGGCCGGACGGGAAATACCCCGTGCCGCAGCCCGGCAAGGTGACGGATCGCGAATACGCGTAGTCGGGTTTTCCGATAATAGAAGGTTAATAACGGCCCGTTTAACGACGGGCCGTTTTTTTGTTCTATCCGAATTTCCCAATAGGGATTTAAACGTCCGCTTGTTATTCGCAGAGATGGTTCATGACCGATTGCGCGTGGTCGAGCTTGGACTGCCAATCGGTCTTGCGTTTCAGGTTTTCTTCACGGACGTGGGCGGGCGCTTTTTCCATGAACGCCGGGTTCGCCAAGCGTTGTTCGACCTTGGAGATTTCGGTTTTGATCTTTTCGATTTCCTTGGTCAGGCGCGCTTTCTCGGCTTCGACGTCTATGACGCCTTCCAGCGGCATGTAGAGTTCACCCAGCGGCGAGAGAGTGGTCGGCGTGCCTTTTGGAGGATTGAATTCGGGATTAATTTCCAGGGGCTCTGCGTTGAGGAGCAACTTAAACGACGCTGATTCTTCTTGCGGCCAGTGGGCACGGGGTTTGAATACGAACCTGATTTTCTTGTTTGAGGGGATATTGGTTTCGCGGCGGAGATTTCGGGCTTGGGTGACAAGCTCGTATTTTTGTGCGGCGAAGTCGTGGTTTGTTCTGTCGATGCCGAATCGGGTTTTGAATTCGGCGCTGATCCATTCGGGCCAGGGCGCGGTCACGATGGATTCATCGCCACGGTCTTTGTCGCATGATTTATTGTAACCCATGTCCTGCCATAGTTCTTCGGTTATGAACGGAAGGAAGGGGTGAAACAGCCGGAGAGTGGTGGAGAGTATGAAATCTATCACAGCGAGCGTGTTGTGTTTTCGGTCTTGATCGTCGTTGTAAAGAGCCGACTTTGCGGCTTCGACGTACCAGTCGCAGTACTCACTCCAGAAGAAGCGGTAGAGGATATGAGTGGACTCGGTGAAGCGGTATTCGTTGAGCGCCGTATTGAGCTCGGCTATGGCGGCGTCGAGCCGGGCGAGAATCCATTTGTCGTCGGAGGTAAGGAGGTCGGGATTGATTTGGCTTTTTACGGTTTCACCTTGGAGTTGTCGGAACCGGCATACGTTCCAGAGTTTATTGCAGAAGTTGCGTCCGAGTTCGACATGTTGTTCGTCGAAGAGCACGTCCTGGCCTAGGGGCGCGGAGCGCATGACACCGAACCGGAGTGCGTCGGCGCCGTATTTATCGATGAGATCGAGCGGGTCGGGGGAATTGCCGAGGCTCTTGGACATCTTGCGTCCGAGTTTATCGCGTACTATGCCTGTCAGGTAAACGTGGCTGAACGGTTTTTCGCCGGTGTATTCGAAGCCGGCCATGATCATTCGTGCGACCCAGAAAAAGAGGATTTCCGGCGCGGTGACGAGGACGGAGGTGGGATAGAACTTGCGTTGAGTCTGTTCGTCCATTGTGGCGAAGGGCCATAGCCAGGATGAGAACCAAGTATCCAGGACATCCGGGTCTTGCGTCCAGCCGTCGCCGGGGGATTCGGCTTGGCAGCGGATTTCGTCGTCGCGGTACCAAATTGGAATGCGGTGCCCCCACCAGAGTTGTCTGCTGATGCACCAGTCCTGGATATTCTCCATCCAATGATTGAACACCTTGGCCCAGCGATCGGGGTAGAACCGGATGTCACCGTTTACGACGGCTTGTCGCGCCTTATCCTGGCTGGGGTATTTAAGGAACCACTGTTCTGAAAGCCGGGGTTCGACAGGGACATCGGCGCGTTCGCTGAAGCCGACGTTATGTTCGTAAGGTTCTTTTTTGACCGCGGCGCCGAGTTTTTCGAGTAAGTCCCAGGCGCATACGCGCGCTTGATCGCGATCGAGGTTCTCGAGGTCTTTGCCGGCGCGGCGGTTCATCGTGGCGTTGGCGTTGATCACTTCGATAAAGTCGAGTCCGTGTTGCTTTCCTATTTCGAAGTCGGTCTTATCGTGGGCGGGGGTTACCTTTAGGACGCCGGTGCCGAATTCGAATTCCACGTGTTCGGCGGGCACGATTGGGATGAGTTTTTCTTCCGGAGGCAGTTTGTGCGGCAGCGGGCGTATGGCGTGTTTGCCTATGAACTCGGCGTAGCGTTTGTCCTTCGGATTGACGGCGATGCCGGAGTCGCCGGGGATGGTTTCCGGGCGCGTAGTGGCGATGGTGAGGAACGTGCCGGGGTTCTCGGCGATTTCCACTTTGAAGTAATACATGGTATCTGCGAGCGTCTTCATGCTTACTTCTTCGTCGGAGAGCGCGGTCATGGAGACAGGGCACCAGTTGACCATTCTTTTGCCGCGGTAAATGAGGCCTTTGTTGTAAAGGTCAATGAACGTTTCGGTGACCGAGCGCGAGTATTCGGCGTCCATCGTGAATCTTTCTCTGGCCCAGTCGCAGGAGCAGCCGAGTTTTTTTAATTGTTCGATGATTATGCCGCCGTGTTTTTCTTTCCACTCCCAGACGCGTTCGATAAATTTTTCGCGTCCTAGGTCATGCTTGGTCAGGCCTTCGGCGCGAAGGGTTTTTTCGACGACGACCTGTGTAGCGATACCGGCGTGGTCGGTGCCGGGCAGCCAGAGGGTTTCGAAGCCTTTCATTCCGGCGATACGCGCCAGGACATCCTGGAGTGTGTTATTGAGTACGTGTCCGAGGTGGAGGATGCCCGTTACATTGGGTGGTGGGATAACGATCGAGTAGGCCGGTTTTGCGGAGTCGGGATTTGCGCGGAAGCAGCTATTATTCAGCCAGTATTGGTTCCAGTGTTTTTCGACTTCCTGTGGTTCGTATGCCTTTGGTATTTCAGCCATTGTGTTTGGTTACTCTTTTTGATTTGTTAGTGTTAGCGATTATTTCCGGGCATTGGAGCGAGTACGTGTCCGGTATAAATCGATTGCATGGTTGCTCACGCGCGCGCCGGGTGGCGTTTGCGCGCGGCTTTCTTTATAAGTCTGTATTCGATGCTGTCAATCAGCGCCTGAAGACTCGCCTCGATGATGTTTTCGCTTACGCCGACTGTTCCCCATTCCTTGGTTCCGTCGCTTGATTCGATGAGCACCCTGGTAGCGGCGGCGGTGCCTTCGGCGGTATCGAGTATCCGCACTTTATAATCGGTGAGGGAAACCTCGGCTAGTTCGGGGTAAAAGTTTATCAGGGCAGCACGCAGGGCGGAATCGAGGGCGTTGACCGGGCCGTCGCCTTCTGCGACTGTGTGCGCGGATTTTTCGCCGACGTGGACTTTTATGGTGGCTTCACAGATTGAATTTGCTCCGTCTCTGCGCATGGAGACGTGGTAGGCGTCGACGATGAACGGCGGTTCGACTGTGCCGAGGCATTTACGGATAAGGAGGATGAGCGATGCCTCGGCGGCTTCGAACTCATAGCCTTCGTGTTCGAGTTGCTTGATGCGGTTGAGTATGTTTTTGAGTTCCGGCGTATCGTTTTGGACGGGTAGCCCGAGGTCTTGGGCCTTCATCACGATATTGCTGCGTCCGGCCAGGTCGCTGACCAGGACGCGGCGTCTGTTGCCGACCAGCGCCGGGTCGGTGTGTTCGAAGCTTTGCGGGATTTTCTGCACTGCATTGACGTGCATACCGCCCTTGTGCGCGAAGGCGGAGGAGCCGACCCATGGGCGTCGGGCGTCGTGTCTGAGGTTTGCGATTTCATCGATGTAGAGGGATAGTTCCGTGAGTTTTTTAAGTGACTTTGCGGGGATGCAGGACTTATTCAGTTTGAGAGTGAGGTTGGGGATGAGTGATGTGAGATTGCAATTACCGGTGCGTTCGCCGAAACCGTTCAATGTGCCTTGAACATGTGTAGCGCCCGCCTCGACCGCGGCGATCGAGTTGGCGACGGCGAGTTCGATGTCGTTGTGTGTGTGTATGCCGATTTCCGTGGACACGTTTTTTCTTGCGTCCTCGATTATTCGCGTGATCTCGCTGGTGATGCAACCGCCGTTTGTATCGCAGAGAGCTATTACGTCCGCACCGGCCGCGGCGGCGGCTTTCCATGTGGCGATTGCGTATTCGGGATCGTCTTTGTATCCGTCGAAGGCGTGCTCGGCGTCATAGACCACGTACTTCCCCTGGTCTTTGAGGAACCGGACGGTCTCGGAAATCATGTTGATATTCTCCTGGGGTGTTGTCTTCAAGACTTCGGTTACGTGGAGGAGCCAGGTTTTGCCGAATATGGTTATAACGGGTGTTTCGGAGGCCAGGAGCAGCTGTACTTGCGGGTCTTCACGGACGTCGATATTTTTCCTTCTGGTTGATCCGAATGCGGCGATCTTGGAGGTCTTGAACGTGCGCTTTTTGGCTTGGTCGAAGAATTCGATGTCCTTCGGGTTCGACCCGGGCCAACCGCCCTCGATGAAATGTATGCCGAAGGCGTCCATGCGTTCGGCCAAGCGTAGCTTGTCGGCGACCGAAAAGTTTATCCCTTCTCCCTGGCTACCGTCACGAAGAGTGGTGTCATATATATTTATTTGCCTTTTCATAATCTCAAAAGCCCTCGTTTCACCCGGCGGGGTGATTAGTGTTTATTTACGCCAAAATCGCACAGGTTGCAAAGATCAAAACGGATGATTTGGTTTGACCTCGAACCGAATAGAAATTAATCTATGTGACTTGTATTTGCTAATAGAGTTATGTTTGCCACAATAAGACGTCATCAGACTTGGTTATGGGCCCTGATAATCGGGGTGGTCATAGTATCGTTCGTGATATTCTTTTCGCCGAATGCGCAGTACGATTTTGGATTGGGCGGGGGGAATGTAGGAACTGTTTTTGGTAAGCCGGTAAGCGTGGAACAGTTCCAGAGCGCGAGGGATGAAGCGGAGTTGAATTATTTCTTTAATTCCGGCGGGGTATGGCCGAGCGCTGATTCGGCGCAGTACGGATGGGATCGCGATCAGATGACGCTTCAGCGGCTTTTGCTCGGGAGATTATTAGAGAAAAACGATGTCGAGGTGGACTCCAGTATAGCGGCTAATTGGGTGGCGCGGGTGCTGCGAAACCCGCAGGATGATTCGTTTGATCCGCGCTATTATCAGGCCTTTATTCAGAGGCAACTTCAACCAAAGGGTATCACCGAGAAGGTTTTCGAGAATTACGCGAAAAAGCAGATCGGCGCGCAGCACCTGGTTTCTGTCTTCGGTCTTAGCGGGCGCCTCATTCCGCCGAGGGAGGCGGAGGCCATTTATCGTCGTGAAAACGAGGAGGTTGAGAGTAAGTGCGTATTTTTTGGCGCCACGAATTACCAGGATGAGGTTGTTGTGACGCCCGATGCACTGGAGCAGTATTATTCGAACCGCCTCTCCGTTTACAGGATACCGGAACGTGTCCAGGTCAAGTACGTGGCGTTCGCGGCCACCAATTATCTGGATGAAGCCTCGAACAGGCTTGCGGAGGTGACAAACCTCAACCAGAAAATTGATGCCGTATATACGCAGAGGGGCGAAGACTATTACACGGATTCCGACGGCAATGTCTTGCCTGAAGAAGAGGCGAAAGAAAAGGTTAAGGAGGAAATGCTCAGCAGCTCGGCAATGGAAATCGCCTTCCGCAAGGCCAACGAGTTCGGTGTCGAGTTGTTTAATATCGAGCCGATGGAGGCCGAGAACCTGAACATGCTCGCGCAATCGAATAATTTAACGGTAGGGATTACCGAGCCCTTCTCGCGCTCCGACGGCCCGAAAGAGTTGGAAGACAACCAAAAGATAATCGACCAGGCGTTCAGGCTGAGCGAATTGGAACCGTTCGCTGCGCCGATTCGGGGTAATGAAGCGATGTACTTGTTGGCGTTCCATAAAAAACTGCCGGCAAGATTCCCCGAGTTTGATGAAGTCAGGGCAGAAGTCCAGGAGGACTATATAAACGATCAGTCACTACGTATTGCGCGGAAGATGGCCCAGACATTCAGGGACTCGCTCACGAACGCCTTGGCGCAGGGGAAGACGTTTGAAGAGGTGTGCGAAGAGCAGGGTGAAGAGATAATTGATATTCCGACGTTTTCGAGGAGTACGCGGTCATTGCCGGAATTACCGGATTTCTTGAGTGTTTACAGTATCAAGCCTATTGCCTTTGACCTCGAGCCCGGCGAGATCAGCCGTGTGAATCCGACCCGTGAGGGCGCGTTTATTATGAAACTGGTCGCGCGGAATCCGGTGTCCGAGGAGCAGCTCAAAGAAAAGCTACCGGCGTTTATGGAATCTCTCAGACAGGAATGGGCGTACCAAGCCTTTAATCAATGGATTGCCCAACAATATAATATGGCGAATATTTCAGGCAGCATCGCGCCCAAGGATACATCCGGCGCCGGACGCGCAGCGCCGTAAAATAATGCATGTCCGATGGTCGTCAACTTGGATTTAGCATGAAGGCGCAGATCAAGCTTTCATGTCATAAGACAGGCCGGTTCTGGAGAATGCCGGTTCTTTATGAGGACGACTACATTCTCGCCGTGGAGAAACCGGCCGGGCTTTCATTGACCCAAGAACCTACCGAGCCGGACGTCCCCGGATTATTAACGCTTTTGCGCCAAGAAAAGGCGAAACACGGTGAAGCCCCGCACAATGCCGCCGGGTATTTGAACTATGTTTATCGTATGGACCCGGAGATGACCGGTGTTTTACTCCTGGCGAAGGATAAATCAGTTTATCAACGGCTGGCCGAGCAGTTCGGTTCCGAGAGATCGATGTCCGTTTACTCCGCCCTTGTTGTCGGCGCCTTTCCACGTGAACCGTTGTTTGTTGATGCCAAGCTGACTGCGCGTGTGTTGAAAGGCCGCGTGCACGTGGGCTTCGGCCGGGGAAAGAAAGCGGTCACCGAATTCAAGGCCGTCGAGGGCTTTCGCGGTTTTTCCAGGATTGAATGTTATCCGCGTACCTTCAAACGCCACCAAATACGTGCGCACCTGTGGTGGTGTAAGCAGCCGTTGGTCGGAGATAACGTCTACGGCGGCGACAACCTGTTTCTTTCAAGTCTGAAACCTGGATACCGGCATAAGAAGGACAAACAAGAAAAACCACTCATTGGACGTCCGGCAGTGCACGCGGATAAGATATGGTTCGAGCATCCGGTGACGACTGAAACATTGACGATCGAATCTCCCTGGCCGCAGGACTTCGCCGTGGCGGTCAAATACCTGCGGCGTTTTGCGGCATGAATAAGCAGGGCGACTTCACCGAGCCTCTTTCATTTCAAGTCATTGTTAGCCCCTTCCCGAATCCCTCTTTGGTAAAACGATTTCAGAACGGATGAATACAAAATTTGAATTTCTCCATTTCGAATCATATATTCAGCTAAATTAATCCCAGTATATGAAAACTAACGATACTAAATTAGTGGTACCTTCATCCATATTAACGGCATGGCAGGAGATAGTGGATACATTGGCGGAGGTGTTTCGTGTTCCCGCCGCCTTGGTAATGATCCTGAACGATCCCGATATTGAGGTGTTGATATCGAGCAGGAGTGAAGGGAATCCTTATACACCCGGCAGCAAGGAGCATCTTTGGGACTCGGGATTGTATTGCGAGAGAGTAATAAAGACGAGAGATAGATTGCTTATTCCGGATGCCCTGGCGGACCCGGAGTGGGAGAGTAATCCTGATGTCAAGTTGAATATGGTATCTTATTTGGGATTACCGGTGATGATGCCGGATGGAAGGCCGTTTGGCACTATTTGTGTTCTCGACAATAAGAAGAACGAATACTCGAGCGTTTTCGAGAAGTTATTGTCGAAATTTCGGGATTTTATTCAGTGGGACATTGAAATCCTCTACGTAAACAAAGAGCTGGGCGATGAAAATCGGCGTTTGATAGACTATTTAAGGGAATTGCAGACGCTGCGTGGAATGATAAGTATTTGCGCCAGCTGTAAGAGCGTGCTGGATGATCAAGGGAATTGGCATCCTATCGAGGAGTATTTGATCAGGCATCCCGAGGCCAAATTCAGTCATGGCCTATGCCCACGGTGTATGAATAAATTATACCCCGGCATGAGCGAGGAATAGACCGTGAAACATAGGGTTTTGTAGTCGAAGGTGCGGGAATTAATCCACCGTTGCAATTTGATTTTCTTATTGATAAAATCACCGTTTTTAAGTGAAGGCAAAATTATGAAGGCGATTATAGCATTTTTAATAGTCGGTGCGGTTGGTTTAAGCGTTTATGGTGGGCAATTGGACTCTTTGAGGTTGTGGGAAGGCGCTGCTCCCGGCGCGCTGGGTGAAGAGGATAAGGATGTGCCGACGCTTACGCCGTATCTGCCTGATCCTGATAAGGCGACAGGCGCGGCGATGTTGATATGTCCCGGCGGCGGATATGCCGCGTTGGCGGAGCATGAGGGCAAAGGTTATGCGCAGTGGCTTGCCGGGCACGGAGTCGCCGGTCTTGTCTTGAAATACCGCCTTGGCTCGAACGGATACAGACATCCGGTGATGCTTAAGGACGTGACAAGGGCGATGCGCCTTGCGAAATACAAGGCCGGCGATTGGGGGATCGATCCGGAGCGGATCGGTGTGATGGGGTCGTCTGCTGGGGGGCATCTGGCCTCGACTTTACTGACGCATTTTGATTCCGGGCATCCGGACGCGGAAGACCCTGTGGAGCGTGAGAGTTCGCGTCCGGCCCTGGGCGTTTTGTGTTATGCCGTCATAACAATGGGAGAAAACACGCATAAAGGTTCCAGATACAACCTGCTCGGCAGCGAGCCGGACGCGAGCCTGATAAAGGAATTATCAAATGAACTTCAGGTGACATCCGAGACGCCGCCGGTGTTTATTTGGCATACATATAAGGATGGGGCAGTAAAGGTCGAGAACAGCCTCGATTTTGCCTACGCGCTTAGGAAGGCGGGTGTGCCGTTTGCCCTTCATGTTTATGAAAAGGGCGGACACGGTATGGGCTTGGGTGGCGGACATCCGTGGGCCGGCGACTGTCTTTTCTGGCTCAAGGAACACGGCTTTGTTGAATAAGGAATCGAGGGGCATAGGTACGAAAGATTCCCTTCGCCCATAGGTGAACTACCTTCTCTGGGTGTTTTCGATGTTTTTTTGGTTGTCGGGGCATGCCCTAACTCCGATGCTAGGCGTCGGTTTGGCGGTTATTCCGTTGCGCCTTGTGCGGCATCGGGTTTCCCGGCCTTCGAACTCAAGAAATGCTCGACGTATAGCAGGTTCTGTTCGCCGGCGCGCTTTACCATTTTTAATAGGAAATCCATGCTCGACACCTCTTCGAGCTGTTCAGTCACGAACCATTCAAGCATGGCCTGCGCTGCGTAATCAGGTTCTTTGGCGGCCATATCCATGAGTTGGTTGATTTGATTTGTGACATCTTTTTCCCAATCGAGAGAGAGTTGCACCGCTTCCTCGGCGCTGTTGAATTCGCACTTGGGCGCCTTGATTTCGGGTATGGTTACGTGCCCCCCGGCTTCGAGTATGTACCTGACGAACTTCATGGCGTGCGCGCGTTCTTCATCCGCTTGGTTGAAGAAGTGCGCGGCCAACGCCGGCAAGCCGTCCTCTTCAAAATATGACGCAATGGCGATGTATTGGAGTGATGCTCCGAATTCGTTGCCCACCTGGGCGTTGATGGCCTTGTTTAATTCTTTGCTTATCAGCATATAATCCTCACTTTCAATATTAATTTACAATTCCGGATTGAATCTACGCGCGTTCCGGATTTTATCAAGTGTCCGATCGAAAAGAAAATATTATCAAACCTTGCGCTGTTAGTATTTGGGTGCTATAAAGAACAAAATGGAATCCCGTGAAGCATTGATAGTTCTTAACATGCTGGAGCGAGTCGGGCCGATACGGCTGCGCCGGCTCCTGTGTTCTTTCGATAGTCCTCAAGCCATACTTGCCGCGGGGCGAACAAAATTATCCAAGATCAACGGGATAGGCGAAGAGGTAGCAGAATCAATCGCCGACTGGCGCAGCAGTATCGATATTGAATCCGAGCTTAAACGGATCGATGACTACGGTTGCTCGGTGGTTACACAGGAGGATGAATGTTATCCCGAAGCGCTCAGGCAGATTTACGATCCGCCCATCGTATTGTATGTTAAAGGTAGACTTAAGAAATCGGATAAGAACTCGATCGCCATGGTGGGTTCCCGGCTTACAACACAATACGGACGCGAGGCTGCTCGGCGCATTTCTTATCAATTGTCCGGGCTGGGCGTTACCGTCATAAGCGGCGGCGCGAGGGGCATTGATACCGCCGCACATCAAGGCGCATTAAGCGGCGGCGGCCGTACTATAGCCGTTCTCGGCACCGGTATGAATATCGTGTTTCCTCCCGAGAACAAGGATTTATTCGACAGGATATCACACAACGGTGCTGTTATTACACAATTCCCCTTCAACCGCCAGGCCGACCGGCGGACATTTCCGGTGAGGAATAGGATCGTTGCCGGGATAACGCTGGGTACCGTGGTTGTCGAAGCGAACCTGACCAGCGGTGCGCTGATTACCGCGAATATGGCGGTGGACTACGGCCGCCAGCTTTATGCTGTCCCCGGCAGGATCGATTCGCCGAGGAGCCGCGGTTGCCATGAACTTATCAAAAAAGGCGCCAAGCTTTGCGAAAACGCGCAGGATATCCTCTCTGAATTTGAATACTTGTTCCCGACCTCCGAATTCGAAGGCGGGCATGCGCCCGCGTTTTCCCCCGAAACCGTGAGAATGAACGAAAACGAAAAGACTGTTTTTGCGTTGTTGGCGGACGAACAACTGGATATCGATGAAATAATCAGACGTTCCTCGTTGCCGAGCGCGGATGTTTCGGTCGCTCTCCTGACTTTGGAGATGAAAAAACTGATCCGGCAAATGCCGGGTAAAATATTTGCCGTCAATCGTATCTGAAAACGAACGTAATCATTTAATATGGAATCCGTAGACTCAGAGACAAAAAAACTGTTTGTCGGAACAAGCGGTTGGGCATACCGGAGCTGGGAAGGTAGTTTTTATCCGGAGCGTCTTCCAAAGACCAGGCAGTTCGAGTTTTACTCTTCTCGATTCGGATGCGTCGAAATTAACGCCACCTTTTACCGATTGCCTTCACAGCGAATGATCGACTCATGGAGTTCAAAGGCGCCCGAAGGCTTCAAGTTCGCCGTGAAGGGGAGCAGGTTTATTACACACATTAAAAGGCTGAAGGACGTCAACGAGCCCTTGTCCGAGTTCATCCGGAGAGTTAAGCCGTTGGGGTCGTCTTTAGGCCCCGTGCTATGGCAATTACCGCCGAGCCTGAAATTCGACGCACAACGACTGGACGCTTTTCTCCAGCTTCTGCCACGCGAATTCGGCCAAGCCGTAGAGTTCCGTGACCCATCATGGTTGAATGATGAAACCTTCCAAATACTTGATCGTTATAATGCGAGCTGCGTTACCATTAGCTCAATGGCTATGCCGGCCGATTATACCGTTACAGGTTCCTTCGCCTACTTAAGATTCCACGGGCTTGAGGGAGGATTCAAACATGATTATTCCGAAGAAGAATTGTCGCCTTTTGCTGAATTTGCTCGGGAACAGTTGTCCGGGAACAGGACGGTTTATGCCTTCTTCAATAACGACGCAATGGGGCGAGCCCCTAAAAATGCGCAGAAGTTCATCGAAATGATCGAAATGCCCGGTACGGGAAAATAAACCGCCGCCCACCATCCGATTTGCATTGTTTTTTAGGCCCTGTTTTATGTGCTCATGTGCCGTTCGATAAACGCGATAATCAAAGCCCGATTTTAACCCCTCGATTTTTCACTATTTAAGTGATTGATATTTAATAGCTTACGACAATGACATTTAAAATTGCTTGCAACATGAGCCAAAGTACGAGAACCTCAGTAGACGTCTTGATAAGGTTAGTTAACAAACACAAACCAAAAGGTAAGTCAAGCTAATGATGTATATCAAAGAGAAATTCAAAAAGTGCGGTCTTCCTGCGCCGCCTGTTCGTTTTTGGCGGACATTTACGGCTATAGCGGCCGTGGCAGTGGCAGGATGCTTAACCGCCATAACAACACATGCCCAGGTCTACCCCGACGACTATGGGCAGACGGTGAACGGGTACCAGGAAGAGTTCAATGGTACCGAGAAGAGTGAGAACTGGGTGCCGGTAGGCGGCGGCGGTGACGTGTACCAGCAGAGCAGCGGTACGCTGAAGGTCAGTACTGCCGCGGGCGATCCGAACCACTTACTCCTGCAGGTACCGAGCGGTTACGACATGGACAACCAGGAAGTCCTGGCGCGGTTCCGCGTGACCGATTTCGGCAGCGGCGACGGCCCACGCGGTGGTATCGGCGTAGCGGTATCGACCGAGGCCGATATCGAGAGCCGCGGTATCGATCTGCACTTCCGAAATCATGACCAGCATGGATACTCGGGCTATCACCTGAAATTCCTCAACGACAATCGTATGTGGATGGGTGACAACGACGAAGACCCGGCGGCCATCGATTACGAATGGCAGGTGGGCGAATGGTATTGGATGCGCGTTGCGCATACGAATATCGACGGCAGCGCCACCGCGTACGGCAAGATTTGGGCGGCCGACGGAGAGACGGCCGAGCCGGACGACT
>JAIPKD010000042.1 GCA_021733835.1 Verrucomicrobiota bacterium | reverse complement strand
CCTCCTTCTCATCCTTCTCAAGCAGCCACTCTCCTCCCACTACCCTGTTGATGCAGTGGTATACCGCCGCCTCTGCCCTTGCCTTGATCCTCGGTGTCCTCATCTGTTGATTCCTTCCGATGCGTTGTCTTGTTTCCGGCTGGATGATTGCAAATATGATTGTGTATGTCAACATTCAGTTACCATTATTATTAGTATAATTGGAATATTATAATACATTGACATATATCTTGGCATATATATTAATCATGATAATATTTTGATATTATGGGATTCATTATCATTTTCATTAGCAATTTTCGATAATGATATTGCAACATGATCGCCGTATATATGGCAGAGCCATAAGAGTTAACGTTAAAGTAATGCCGATAATGCTTTTTAAGTAGAGGATCGTATAAATTCACCGTACTTTGTTTAATTACTATTTATTTGAGCTTCAATATGGGTTATTAATAGTTGGTTATGAGTGCGAATAATCAGCTATGGGAAAAGTTCAAGAAAGGTTACACTGAGTTTTCTGAACTTGGATTAAGCATCGACCTTAGTCGGATGAATTATGATGACGCATTTCTTTTAGAAATGGAAGGGCCGTTAAAAAACGCCTTTGATGCTATGGATCGTCTGGAAAAAGGGGAAATAGCTAATGTTGATGAAAAGCGGATGGTCGGGCATTATTGGCTTAGGAACTCATCGTTGTCGCCCACAGAAGAGATACGGGAAGACATCGAGAATACGCGGGAATCAATTAAGAAGTTCGCTAAACAGCTGAATGGCAATGGCTTTAAGAACATTCTCATAATAGGAATTGGCGGTTCTGCACTTGGCCCGCAGTTTGTTGCCGATGCTCTTGGCCATCCGAAAGATGATAAGGTTAAGGTCTTCTTTTTTGATAATACGGATCCTGATGGAATGGATTTGGTAATGAGTCGATTGGAACCGGAGCTTTCTCAGACAATGTGCATTGTCATTTCGAAATCCGGATCGACCATGGAGACAAGAAATGGTTTGATTGAGGCGGAAACTGCGTATCGCCGAGCGCGTTTAAACTTCGCACAACACGCAGTGGCAATTACGGGCAGGGGCAGTGAGCTGGACGAGTATGCTAAGCACAAAAATTGGATTGATAGATTCCCGATGTGGGATTGGGTAGGGGGGAGGACGAGTGTAACGTCTGCGGTTGGCCTTCTTCCTGCGGCTTTACAAGGAATTGATATAGAAGGTCTTTTATCCGGAGCGCGCGAATGCGACAAGGTAACGAGAAGCAGGAATCTAGGCAATAATCCGGCAGCGCAGCTTGCAGTTATGTGGTATTTTGCCGGCGGTGGGAGAGGGGCTAAGGATATGGTAATTATTCCATACAAAGATCGGCTTTCGCTTTTCTCGAGGTATTTGCAGCAATTGATCATGGAATCACTGGGTAAGGAAAAGGACTTGGAAGGAAACATTGTGAATCAGGGCATTTCGGTTTATGGGAACAAGGGTTCCACTGATCAACATGCATATATTCAACAGCTCCGGGATGGATTGAACAATTTTTTTGTGACGTTCGTTGAGGTGCTAAAGGATAGGGAAGGTCATTCTGTCGAAGTGGAAGACAAAATTACGTCGGGTGATTATTTGGAGGGATTTTTCCTGGGCACGAGGGATGCGTTATATGAAAACGGGCGACAATCTATAACATTAACTATAAACGATGTCTCTTCGTTTACAGTAGGGGTACTTATTGCGCTTTTTGAAAGGGCTGTGGGTTTATATGCTTCGCTAATTAATGTGAATGCATACAACCAGCCCGGTGTCGAGGCCGGCAAGAAGGCGGCGGAAAAGAAATTGCAGATTCAGAGAAAGGTAATAAATTTTCTTCGGCAAGAATCGGGGAGAGAATACGGGTTGGATGCTATATGTGAAGCCATTGAAGAGAGGGGAGCGCAAGAAACGGTTTATAAAATTTGCAGACATTTGGCGGCTAATCCTTATAGGGGCATTGAGATGACGCCAAAAGATTCACCTTTCGACTCACTTTTCAAGGCCCTCTAATATTGACTAAGGGATGTACAAATACCCCAAGGAATATGATGTTATAGTAGTTGGAGCCGGCCATGCAGGTATAGAGGCAGCTCTTGCATCGGCCCGGATTGGGTGCATTACGCTTCTGCTGACGTCGAATCCCGACACGATTGGTCAGATGTCATGCAACCCGGCGATTGGGGGGTTAGCAAAGGGTCATTTAGCGCGGGAAGTGGATGCACTCGGTGGGGAGATGGGGGTTAACACCGACATGACGGGACTTCAATTCCGGATATTGAACAAGAAAAAGGGACCGTCCGTCTGGGCGCCTAGGGCACAATGTGATAAGAAGGCTTATCAATTAAGGATGAAATGGGTTTGCGAGCGACAAGCAAACCTCGATGTAAAGCAGGCGATGGTATCCGCTGTGATTCATCGAGACGATAGAGTCGAGGGAGTCAGGACTGAGCTGGGTGTCGAATTTCGCTGTCGAGCGCTGGTGATTACTTCAGGTACTTTCCTTCGTGGAATGATGTATATTGGGGAAAATACGATAAAGGGGGGGAGGGCCGGAGATCCTTCCGCTGAACATTTGTCTCGTTCACTGTTGGAAATCGGACTTGAATTGGGGAGGTTAAAGACAGGGACTCCACCTCGGCTTTTAAGGAGAACGCTTGATTATTCTAAGATGGAGGAGCAACCGGGGGACACGGAGATAAGCTATTTTTCATATTGGAAGGAAGAAATGTTCCACATGGAACATTTCCTTGGAGGAACTTCGAAAAACAGAAACGCCTCTAAATATCCGCCGTTTTCTGTTCTTGAGTCAAACCAGGGACAATTATCGTGTCATATAACCTCTACAACGGAGCGGACAGCGGATATAATCAGGCGAAATCTTCACCTGTCACCTTTATATTCGGGCATTATCAAAAGCATAGGGCCACGATATTGTCCGTCGATTGAAGACAAGATCGTCAAGTTCTCCGACAAGCCACGGCATCAGATATTTCTCGAACCTGAGGGAATTGCGACTGATGAGGTATATGTAAATGGACTCTCTACGAGCCTTCCTTATGATATCCAGGTGGAGCTTGTCAGATCAGTGACAGGCTGTGAGAATGCGGAGATATTGCGCCCCGCTTATGCGGTGGAGTATGATTATGTTTTTCCTCAACAATTGGCGCCATCGCTTGAGACGAAGGTGTGTAGGAATCTATTTCTTGCAGGGCAAATCAATGGGACTTCCGGTTATGAGGAAGCGGCGGGGCAGGGGATTATTGCGGGTATTAATGCGGCACGTTCGGTGGTTGGTCTCCCATCGGTTATACTTCGTAGAGATCAAGCTTATATCGGGGTTTTGATAGATGACCTTATTACCAAGGGGACAACCGAGCCTTATCGTATGTTCACTTCCAGGGCGGAGTACAGACTTTTACTTCGGCAAGACAATGCCGACATTAGGCTTTCGCAGATCGGATATGAAGTTGGTTTATTAAGGAGGGAGAGGGTCGAGGCATTTCTAAAGAAGAAATCCCTTATCGAGGAAGAACTACAACGACTAAGTAAGGTGCGTGAGGGATCGGTATCGCTGGATCAATTGTTAAAAAGGCCTGGTATATCTTACGACGATTTGCCGTCAAGAAGAGAAGACTTGTCCGACGACGTGAAGCAACAGATTGAACTGACCTTAAAATACGCCGGTTACATTGAGCGGCAGAGGGTTGAAGTCGAAAGATTTCTTGGTTTAGAAAAAAAACGCATACCGGATTGGATAGACTACGACCAAATCCCTGGTTTGAGGAATGAGGCCAGGTACAAGCTAAAACAGGTTAGGCCTATGACCTTAGGTCAGGCCTCCCGGATTTCGGGCATTTCCCCGGCTGATATCAACCTTGTCATGGTTTGGATGAAATCCTCTACAAGTAAAAACGCGGGAGCTAAGTCTATTGCTAATTAGACCGTAATTTAGATCTGTTCATATATAAAGCAAGCTCACACCTGTTCCGGAATGATGAACGGCGCTCTGTAGGAGTTTTTGAGGAACATATTTGCGTTTTCACTATGTGCGCCGGTGAACAGTTCTTGTTTTGAGTTCATGCTCAACTTTTTACCGAGAATCAAAGGCGCGTTATCCACATCGATGGCATTTGCTTTCAGGTGGGTTTTCATACTATCAAATGCTGAAATCAGGTGTTGGTTTGAATCTAATTTCGTTTTTGCCTCGGAGAAGCTTATCGGTTCGCCACACATTATTGAGATATTCCCCATATGACATATTGATGTGGATAGGTGGCCTTCAAGGATATCGGTTTTCAGGTCTTCGATTTTTCTACTTCTTACGCCTTTAATGAAATTCGCTTGAGGGCCGAGGGAGGAGGGACGATCAAAACGCCTAATTACTTTACCATCATTGTCGTATACGACACCTTTATGGTAATAACCGTGTTCACAAAAGATAACAAAGCTGTCGTTAGGTGATGATTTTTCATGTGGGAAAACCACCTTCGTTCCATTGGCTGAGGCACCGACGAAACCGTCCATTAGATTTGATCCCTTTTTCTCAGGTAAGCCACGGGCTTCGTAAATCAGGGGTATACCGTTATAGTCGTAATATGCGACGATGGTATTCGGGGTTTGTCCGGCATCTTCATATCCGAATCTTGCGCCGAAGCTCAGGACAGACACCGGTAGATTTGGTTGGCCGAGGGCCCAACGAACTAGGTCTAATTGGTGCGGGCCGTTATTACCTATTTCTCCATTGCCGGTAGCCCATTGCCAATGCCAGTCATAATGCAAATTCGGCCTTAGCAGCGGTAAGGCCGGCGCCGGGCCTGTCCACAAGTTATAGTCGATATGCGCGGGTATTTTCTGAGGACCGTTGATTTTACCTATGCTGCCGCGTCGTTTATAATCGAAGGCCCTGACGTAGAGGAACTTACCGAGATTTCCGTCTTGAAGCCACTTAAAGGCGGCGTCGTAATCGGGGAGCGATCTTGAATCCAGGTCGCCTTGAACCATTCTCCCGTATTTTCTTGCGGCCTCGACGATTTTGCGTCCTTCCCAGATACAATGAGAGACGGGTTTTTCGACGCAGACATCCTTGCCTGCCTGGCATGCCCATACGGCGGCAAGGGCGTGCCAATGGTTGGGCGTGGCGATGGAGACGGCATCGATCTCCTGATTATCCAGAAGACTGCGCAGATCGGTGTAAGCTTGGACTTTAATTCCATCACGATCGAGTGCGTCCACTTCTCGGTCTAAGACGTTTTTATCGACATCGCATAATCCGGCGATTTGCACGCCGGGTATGGAGCGGTAGGCTCGAATATGCGTTTTGCCGTGTGATCTAAAGCCGATTACGCCGACCTTGATTCTTTCATTTGCTCCTAGGACTTTTGTCCTTGGTGAGGGAAAGATGTTGCCGGCTACGGCTAAACTCGATGCAGCGAGGGCACCGGAACGGATGAATTTGCGACGATTCATGGATTTCATGGTGAGAATTTTACGAAAAAATGTATCGTCGTTCAAGCATAGGTTTCGTTGTGGAAATAGATATTAGCATCGCGGTTACTACACATTAGCTATCATAATATTTTGCGGACATACTGCATACTGCATTTAAGTACCGGATGTAATAGGCTGTCCCTACATTTTTAAAGCGGATAGCTACTATGAAGGCATTGACACGCAGGGGAAACGTCTAGAGATGGCGATTTATCGCTGCTTTGTAATAGCCTGTCCCTACATTTATAAATGGGATGATATCATGGATTTTTTATGGATAACTTGAATTACGGCACATTTGAGGTTTTTTGATAATGGAGGCAAGAAAAATATGGAATCGTTCGGGGTTTTATGGTAGATGATTGGATATAGAGGATTCAGCAAAACCAAGAAAGGCGGATATCGATGCCCGCATTAATTAGAAAAACAATTGTTGGCTTGATAGGTATGGTGATAGGGGTGCTGTTGTCCGGGTGTTCAACCGGGCGCGAGGAGGCGGTGACGGTGATTTCGAAATGGGGACGTTTCGAGCAGGCGTTCAGGAGCACAGTAGAGTATGCGAATCCGATCCAGACGGTCGATTTCAAGGTTAAGTTTGTGTCGCCGATGGGAGAGGAGCGTGTAGTGGACGGGTTTTGGGATGGGGGGATGACGTGGAAGGTGCGGTTTTCTCCGGACATGGCGGGGCAATGGCGATATACCACGGAGTGTTCGGATAATCTCAACACGGGTTTGGACAAGAAGAAAGGCGGTTTTTTATGCACGGCGCCTACAGTTGAGACACGATTATCGCGGCATGGCCCGGTTCGTGTATCGCGGCATGGCCCGTTTTTCGAGTATGCCGACGGGGAGCCGTTTTTCTGGTTGTCGGACATCGCATGGAACGGCGCTTTAAAGTCCGGCGCCGATGACTGGGTAAAATATCTGCAGACACGCGCGGGGCAGGGGTTCACGGTTTGCCAGTGGGTGGCTACACAATGGAGTGGCGCACCTGAAGGAGACACAGAGGGGCGAGTTGCGTTCAGTGGGAAGGACGAGATATCGGTGTACCCGAAATTCTTTCAAAAGCTCGATAAGAAGGTTGAGCTTGCAAATCGGCTGGGGGTGGTTTCTGCGCCGGTAATGTTATGGGCGGGGAAGAGCGAGGAGAATCCCGGATTTAATTTGCCCGCAGACCAAGCGATCCTGCTTGCAAAGTACATGGTCGCGCGATGGGATGCAAACCACGTGGTATGGATACTTGCGGCGAACGGTGATTTCGGCGGTGGAGACGCAGAACGCTGGAAACGGATAGGTAAAGAAGTTTTTAAAGGGCGAGATAAGGCTGTCGTGACGATACTTCCGCGTGCGATGGAGTGGATCGGCGATGATTTTGCGGATGCCGAATGGATTGATTTTGTTGGATACCGGAGTGGAGACGGCACTGGGGATGACGTATCGCGGTGGATATGCCGGGGTGCGCCGGCACAAGGTTGGAAGGGCATGTCAAACCGGCCTTGCATAAACATGGGGCCGAATTATGAATATATTATGTCCGGTGACTCCAGAGCGCGTGTTACAGCGTCGCGGGTACGACGTGTTGTCTATTGGAGTCTGCTTAATGCGCCGACTGCCGGCGTTGCTTATGGGGCGCATGGGGTGTGGAACTGGGGAGAGGGGATTGAGCCGCCGAGGAGCGATTTAGATTCGGGGACGTATTTGCCGTGGGAAAAGGCACTGACATTATCCGGGGCCGGTCAGATGCGGCATGTGTATTCGATATTCGACTCCATTGATTTCTGGAGATTACGACCGGAGCCGGGCCTGATAATGTCGCAGCCCGGGTTAGAATATCCGTCGCGGTTCATAGCTTCTTCAGGTTCCGCTGAGGGGGACTTGGCCGTTTTCTATTTGCCTGATGAGGGAAAAGTTGAAGTGTCTATGGATAAAGTACCGTCACCGCCGGTTTGCACATGGTTTAATCCCAGGACGGGAGAACGCTTGCCGACTGCGGCAGTGGTCAGCGAACAGCGGCTCGAGTTTTCCGCACCCGGCCCGGGCGATTGGCTGTTGGTTATCAAGGCAAAGGGCGATGATGCCGGTAGAACGACGGCTGATTGACCGTTTCTGTTTGAGAGTGCGATTTTATTAATAATAATGGGCTTGGAGATAGATCGATATTGCAGAGTCGGCCCGGCTGGTTTTTAATTCGGATGAGCGAGGGCGAGAGCCGAGTATTTAACCAATAACCATACAGGATTTTGAAATGAGCACAGCTAAGTCCGTGATTGAAAAGGCCCGTGAGAACGGGGTCAAGATGGTTGATTTAAAATTTTGCGATACGTTCGGTGCGTGGCAGCATTTTTCCGTACCTGCGGCAGAGCTTACCGAGGAGGTTTTTGAGGAAGGATTTGGATTCGACGGATCGTCTATAAGGGGTTGGAAGACCATTGAGGCGAGCGACATGCTTGCCATGCCGGATGCGGCCACTGCATTTATTGATCCTTTTTGTGCCGTATCGACGCTCAGCGTCACCTGCACGATAGCCGAGACGGGGACGAGGGAGCCTTATATACGAGACCCTCGAGGCATCGCACAGCGGGCCGAGAATTACTTACTGAGTACACAGGTGGCGGATACCGCGTTTTTCGGTCCCGAGGCGGAATTCTTCATTCTGGAAGATGTCCGCTATGATAACAAGAATAACGCCGCCTTTTATGCGGTGGACTCGGAGGAGGCCGCATGGAACATGGGGTGCGATGAAATGCCCAACCTGGGTTATAAGATTCGGCACAAGGAGGGTTACATGCCCGCCTTGCCGTCGGACACTCACCAGAACCTGCGGACGGAAATGGTACTGATGCTCCAGCAGCTCGGAATACAGGTTGAACGTCAGCATCACGAGGTCGCCACCGGCGGGCAGGCGGAAATAGACTTCAAGTTCGACACTTTATTGAAGACGGCGGACAGATTGCTCCTTTATAAGTATGTGCTCAAGAACGTCGCACGCACACACGGCAAGACGGTAACCTTCATGCCGAAGCCGTTATTTGCGGACAACGGATCGGGGATGCATACACACGTATCGCTATGGAAGAAGGACAAGCCGTTATTTGCGGGGAATGAATACGCCGGCATGAGCCGGGAGGCACTTCATTTCATAGGCGGCATCCTCAAGCATGCGCGGACGTTATGCGCCTTTTGCAATCCGACCACAAATTCTTACAAGCGCCTCGTGCCGGGGTACGAGGCGCCGGTGAACCTGGCATACAGCGCCAGGAATCGCAGTGCGGCGATAAGGATTCCTACATTCAGCGAGAGTCCCAAGGCCAAGCGTATAGAATATCGTCCTCCGGATCCGACGGCGAACCCGTACCTGGCTTTTGCGGCGTTGCTGATGGCTGGGCTGGACGGTGTGCTTAACAAGATTGATCCGGGCGAACCGCTTGACAAGAATATTTACGAGCTGCCGCCGGAAGAGCTGAAGCTGGTTCCGAACGTCCCCGGCAGCCTGGAAGAAGCTCTCATTTGTCTTGAGCATGATCACGAGTTCCTTTTGAAAGGCGACGTGTTCAGCGAGGATTTCATTGACATGTGGATATTGCAGAAGCGCAGGGAACAGGATGCAATGCGTCTGCGTCCGCATCCGTACGAGTTTTTTCTTTACTATGATGCATAGACGAACCTGCGTTCGTGGTAAGGCGCGATCGTCGACACACGTCATTGATGACCACCATGTTTCCATGCGCGGGAGATGAGGAACCACAACGGGCATGGGAGCACCGGTGGTTTTTTGGCGTTGTAGGGTGTTACATGGCCGAACTCCTGAATCTATCATTGAATCCACGTTGACATGATTGGCTTCCAAGGTTATTTTAAATTCATAAAAGGTAACCCAAACAACGAAGTTAATTATGTCAACAACGACGAATGCGTCCAGTTTTGTCCGTAAGCATTACGGTGATGAAATTAATCCTGTAGCATCCGGAGTGCGAAGTACGAAGAGGAAAAAATACTATGCAAGGTTTCTACGGCGGTTCTTATCGATCGTATTTTCCGTATGTCTGATATTTGTCTTTATTGACAGCGTTCAATCGGCGGAATCTCGTTTTGGGGGCCTGGAGCTTGATAAGATAACCGGGGCGACTCCGAGAAACATCATCTTCATTCTTTCCGACGACCATCGCTATGATGCAGTGAGTTTTCTCGGGCATCCGTTCATTGAGACGCCTGCGATGGATTCGATGGCGGAGGCGGGCGTTCATTTCAAGAACGCGTTCGTTACCACATCGTTATGCTCACCGAGCAGGGCGTCTATACTTACCGGCTTGTATGCGCACCGTCATGGCGTCGTCGATAACAACAACCCGGTAAGCAAGGAACTGATGTTTTTCCCGCAATACCTTCAACGGGCGGGTTACCAGACTGCTTTCGTAGGTAAATGGCACATGGGCGGGGCAAGTGATGAGCCGAGGCGCGGATTCGACTATTGGGTGAGTTTTCGCGGTCAGGGTTCGTACACGCCTCACGGCAATAAGCTGAATGTAAACGGCGAGCGCGTACCGCAGAAAGGTTATATAACCGATGAATTGACCGATTACGCCTTGGACTGGTTGAAGAACCGAAATCGCGAAAAGCCGTTCTTCCTGTATCTCTCGCATAAGGCCGTGCATGCAAGGTTTGTCCCGGCTGAGCGGCACAAGGGAAAGTATGAGGATGTGAAATTCAATCCTCCGGCATCCATGGCGAATACTCCGGAAAACTATAGGGGCAAACCGATGTGGGTGAAAAACCAGCGGAACAGCTGGCATGGTGTAGATTTTCCGTATCATAGCGATTTGGATGTAGGTGAATATTTCAAGGATTACGCTGAAACATTGCTCGCTCTTGACGAAAGCGTAGGGAAGGTACTCGAGTACCTTAAAGAAAACGGATTGTTTGACTCAACGCTGGTTGTCTATATGGGTGACAATGGCTTCATGTTCGGCGAGCATGGTCTTATCGACAAGCGTGCCGCTTACGAGACCTCGATACGCGTTCCGATGCTTGCGCAATGCCCAGAATTACTCCCGGCCGGCTCCACAGTCGAAGAGGTTGTGGCCAATATTGATATCGCACCGACAGTCCTGGAAGCGGCGGGATTGAAACCACCGGCGTTCATGGACGGGATAAGCTTTTTTAAAATCGCCCAAGCCAAAGACGTGCCATGGCGGGATTATCTGCTTTACGAGTATTACTGGGAAAGGAATTTCCCGCAAACGCCCACAGTCCACGCCCTGCGCGGAGACAGGTTTAAGTACATGCGCTATCACGGTCTTTGGGACACGGATGAGCTTTACGATATCAACAACGACCCCAATGAGATGCACAATCTGATCCGCAACGCCGATTACGAAGAGATAGCCCGAAAGATGAACCGCCGGCTTTTTGAAATCCTGGAAGAGACCGGCGGGATGAAGATTCCGCTTCGTCCCGACCGCGGCGGCCAGGCGAATAAGCGCACGCGCGATGGATCAAAGAAGGCCGGATTCCCTGATTGTTATTTTATTGACTGACTGCGGTAAAAGAGTATATGTAATGTATTAATTATTGAAATATACGGCCTACCCCGGGGCGGGCGAGGGTAAAGAAAGTACGGGATACCCGTGTCGAAGAAGGTAGCGCTGTCTAATCGGCTGTTTATGAACGCGCCTCAATTGGATAAAACGTCCGGATACGGTACCGCCGGCGCAAGTGAGAGAGATACATTCTCGATTCAAGGACACGACTTGAGGGGCGAGCAAGAGGTTGAATCAAGTTTTTCGTGGAACAACGATGACTCCGCGCCCAAGGTTCTGGAGGAGCTGGTCGGATTGGCCGAGCAGGCGCGGGCAAGCGATATTCATCTCAAGATGACGGGGGCGGATGCGCGCCTGCGATTCCGGCTTGACGGTGTGATGACGCCCGCACATGTATTGCCGCCGGGATTATCCGAACGCCTTTTCGGACGTATCAAGTATCTGGCGAGGTTGAGGACATACCAGGATTCAATACCGCAAGATGGACGGATCGACCGGACTGCCCTCGGAGCAGCGAACGATTTGAGGATTTCTACATATCCCACAGTGACCGGTGAGAAGGTAGTACTGCGCCTTTTCAGTCCCGAACATATACTTACGCTTGATGATCTCGGGTATTCGGATGATGTGGTTGATGTCATCAGGCGTTTTATAAAGCGTACTTCGGGCATGTTATTACTCACCGGGCCTGCCGGCTCGGGCAAGACAACCACCATTTATGCGTGTCTGAAGGAGCTGGGCACTGAAGCCGAAAGGCATATAATAACGATCGAAGACCCCGTTGAGCGCGTGATACCGGAGATAATGCAAACGGAGGTGAACCCGGCCGCGGGTATGACCTATGCCAAGGCGGCGCGGCATCTGTTGCGGCAAGACCCGCAGGTGCTGGTATTGGGCGAGATTCGTGACGAAGAAACCGCGAACCTGGCCGTACGGACGGCGTTGACGGGGCATCTTGTCATATCCACCCTGCATGCGGGTTCGTGCCGCGGTGTGCTCGAGCGGATGCTGGTTATGTGCGAAGACACGCATGCGGTATTGACTTCGCTGGGTTTGATTTTGAACCAGCGCCTGGCGCGTGTTTTTTGCGGGCATTGCCGCGGTGACGGATGCCCCGAGTGTATTAACACCGGTTTCAAAGGACGTAAACCCCTAACGGAGTGGCTGTTTATCGATGAGCAGAAGCGTGAGCGACTGCATAAAGAGGGCGTCGAGGTCGCGCATCCGCAATCACCTCTGGAACAGGTCGGTGAACGGTTATGCGATCAGGAAGTAACCAATAAACATGAAATCTCACGAGTATTAAGCCAATGAATCTCGAGGAACTTGCATTTCTTAATCAGCAGCTGGCGGGCATGCTTAAATCCGGTATCCCACTGGAAGGCGCTTTGAAACAGCTCTGCGAAAATCTAAGGCGTGGGCGTATGCGCTCGGAGCTTGTTCGTTTGGAATCTGAGTTGTCAAAAGGCGTCCCGCTTCAGAAGGCGGTTGAATCAGGTGAATTTCCGGAGGTGTATAAGACGCTGATCAAGATCGGTGCGGGCACCGATCGGTTACCCGAGATACTGATCCACGTCGCCGATTATTATCATCGCGCCGCCATACTCTGGCGGAGGCTCAAGGGTCTTTTGGTTTATCCGTTGATCGTTTTTGCCGGGGCGATAGCACTTTCGTTGCTTATGTTATTCATGTACTTGAATGTCATAATGCCCATGCTTAGGCAAATAATGTACAACGGTTTTTACGGACGGGGTGATGAATCGGGACTGATCGCAGTGCTTTTTTTGGTAGCCGCGCCATTGGTCGTACTATTGGTTATCGGGTTGGTCGCGCTGGTCTCGATCCTTTTTCCCGATATTCGCAGGAAACTGCGGCGACGGATGCCGGGATACAGGGAATCGTTGCTGGCAAATACGGCGGCGACCATCAGCCTCCTAATGAAAGGCGGATGCACGTTCCGTGACGCGTTGGCCTTGGTCAGGACTGTCGAACCGGACAAAGTGATCGCCAAGGAACTCGAGACCTGGGAACGTCGGCATGCCGAGGGGCATGGTAAGCCGGCGGACATTATGGAGGGGAGCAGATTCTTCCCGCCGCTGTTCGTTTGGATAGTGGCTCAGGGTGCGGACGATCTGGGGGAAGGCTTCGGCAGGGCCGCGGAGGTTTATGCGCGTCGCGCGGATGCGAGGATAGAAACCATATTGTATGTGACTCTTCCCGTTTCCATCCTCATACTGGGCGCTATTCTGCTTGCACAATTCGTGCCGGTAATGCAGGCGGTGGGCACGGTTTTGAAATCAATAGGAATGTAGAGAGCGCGATATGGAAGCACAATATGTCACGTTCAGTTTAATCGTGGTCGGGATTATCGTGTTTCTCGCGATTTTGTGGCTTTGTTGGAAGCTGATAGACTTATGCCTCGGTATTCCGATGAGACGCCGCCAGCGCGCGCAGTTGTTTATCGATGTTCTCGAAACAGGGATTAAAAGTGAACGCTCCGCCGAATCGATAATGAGAGACCTGATTCGTCGGGACGAGCGGACAATGGGATACGATCTCAAGATGATAAACGACATGCTGGATGAGGGCGCGAGCTTTGCTGAGGCGTTGGCGGCGGTACCGTATTTTCCGCATCCGAAGCTTAACGCCATTCTCAGGGCCGGATATGATTCCGGCCGGCTTAAGGAGGTTTTCGGCGCCTGTCGGCGTGTAGTCGAGGACGACTTGTCCAGGACGCGCGGGGCGCAGAGTTACCTGATGGTCTTGGTTTGTTTGTACGCGCCGTTCAATGTTATTTTATTATTAAGCTTGTATACTTTTGTTGTTCCCAAATATGTCGAAATAATGGACTCGCTTCAGATTTCCGAAAGCGTTTGGATAACGTTTTTGATGGAATACGGTTATATCCCGATTACCGCACTGATTTGCTTGGCTGTTCTTCTGCTGGGATCGGCATTTTTTTACATTGCGCAATCACGAGTTTGGAGTGTGTTTGGTTTCAGGCGCAGACCGGTTTTTGCCGACTACATAGCGGAGCTGTTTCCCTGGTTCCGGCTCAGGGGACGACGCGACTTTGCTGCGGTACTGGCGGTTTTATTGGATAGCGGCATGCCCGAGGCAGATTCAATAAAGCTGGCGGCCGACGGTGTGAATAACAAGTTAATGGGCAAGCGCGCGGCTAAAGCCGTTTCCGATTTGGAGTCGGGCGCCGGCCTCGTCAATGCCCTTGGACGATTAGGCGACAAAGAAGAATTTACATGGAGGTTTCGTGCAATGACGGCAGGGCGACCTGGGACGATGCGTGAGAAGATGGAGGGGTGGTTGGAGATGCTTGATGCAAAGAGTTTCCAATACGAACAAGCCGGTGCGCATATACTCACGACTGCCGCCGTGCTGCTGAACGGTGCGATAGTCGGGGGCGTGGTAATAGCCATATTTCAACTGTTGGTAAAAGTAATCGAAATGGGCGTATCTTTATAAACTGATTATGAAAATTGGATATAGAAGAAGCGCAGTCCGTGGTTTCTTGATAATCGATATTATAGTCGCAATATCACTGATCGCTATAGTCCTTTTCCCGCTGGCAATGACGTTTTCCAAGGAAGAACGCCTATGTCGCAATCTATATAATCGCGCGGTTGCAATGGAAATCGTGGACGGCGAAATGGAATTTCTTTTGGCCGGCGAATATGCCGGTTTCCAGTCGGGGGTACATGATTACGCCGTCAACGCGGTATCTGCGATTAACCTCCCGCCGGGGCGGTTCGAGCTGACGGTACGGAGTAATCTGGTGCGCCTGTGTTGGATACCGGATGCGTCGGGCGTCGGTGGCAAGGTGACGCGTGAGGCGGTTTTGCGGCAATGAAACAAGCAACAAACTTTATGCATAACCTCAGAAGGCAACGCGGGATGATGCTTATAGAGGCGCTGGTTTACATCAGTCTGCTCGGCGTCGTGACTATCCTTGCATACACGACGTTCCACCGCTGCATGATTGAGACAAGAGTATCTGATGCGAGGGCGAACGTTATTTCAGTCGCAATAAAGGCGGGGGAAAAATGGCGTACGGATATTCATGCCGCCGTGCAAGCCCCGGAAGAGCTTCGAATGAGTGATTCCCGGGAGTTGGAGGGGATGAGGATTCAGCAAAGTGATGGATTGATAACTTATCAGTTCGAAGGTGATACGCTGTATCGGATCGACCAAGAAACAAAAGTGCGCATTCTCGAGGATGTTGTGTCCTCGAGGTTTTATCCCGAACGCCGCAGTGAAGTATCGGGATATCGCTGGGAATTGGAAGTAAAGGGTGAAAGAGAGGAATACAAGGAATACGACCATTTATTCAGTTTCTTGGCCGTGCCGCAAACGCCGTAGTAATGCTTTATAAATGAAGATTATTGAACATAAGAAAGAGAGGGCATCGGGATTTGTCGCCACGCTCGAGATATTTATTCTTGTAACGATCATTCTTTCTTTAGTCTTGGCGACCGCCGGCGCGCTGAGTTCGGTCGACTGCGAGCTGGAGCATACGGAGTCCGTGCAGGAGCAGCGGTTGGCGACACGCTTTAATGTGGAGTTTTCAGGCGGCAAAGTAGCCGGTGCGGATTCCGAAGATGTCCCAGGTCAAGCGGAAGCCGGCAACGGCGAATAGCGCAATGGAAATACTTTTAACCGGGCGGGCAGGTGAAGTGTTCGTCACGGGCGCCGGGCTTTTCTTCTTGCGTGTGAATATATTCAGCTTTAACCCCTTTCAAACTCAGTGATTGAGGAGGTGCGGTTTAAAATTGCCTTATTTCGAAAGGTTTGGCATTAAGAATAGCATGATCGAAATTCGTTTATCGGAATGGAGAGGATTGCTCGGAGCATTATTGGCCTTGGCGCAGATTGCATGTGTGTCCGGCGCCATAGGAAAGGGCGAGTTTCTGAAGTTCAGGTTCGATGGCCTTAAATCTGTTTCTGAGGACACAAATGCGCCCGTACTGAGTCAAGTGCTTGAATTCGACGAGTCCATTTCGTTCAGGAGAAACCTGGCGGATAAATTGGCGGTGAAGGCAGTGGATGCGTTAGCGGAGATCGAAGACGGCGAGGCGCATCCCAGACCGAATCTCCTCAGGCCGCTTATCAACGATCTGTTCATGTCGGAGTCTTTTGGTAAAATCGATGTCGAGAAAGGAGTGATCGAGAGTTTTACATTAGCCGTGCATATAGACGGTGAAAGGGCGGGAATGTGGAGCCGACATCTTCGCCGGTTTTTCGAGGGCATGTATTCGGATGCAACTGTGACTTCCAGGGATAATTTACACTGGCGCTTGGAGTCGGAGTCGAAGCTGAAACATGTCATATTCAAGCACAAAAACGGGTGGTGTATCATTGTCGGCGGCGTAAAAGCGGAAAAGGGGCTTTGTTCCATTTTGGAACAGATCAAAGAAACGCGTGATTGCGGGGCATCCGGCTGGTGTCAGCTGTTTGTCGATATGTCGTCGGCCCCCTCTTGTTTGAAGATACCCGACTATTTGGAAGATACGCGGATTCGATTGACGATGGAGAACAGAAACGGCGCCGTGCGCTCGAAGATTGTTCTGGATTATCCGGCACCGATTGAAGTCGAACTTGAAAAATGGAATATACCCGAGAACCTGGTTCGTGATCCATTGGTTGGGTTCACCGCGGTGCGCGGATTCAGACAATGCCTTGCGCGCACGGATGCGATTCGAGACATCGGATTGACTAATCCGCCGTCACAGGCGTTTTTCTGGTCGCAGGGCGTGAATCCGTTCATGCTGTCCTATGCCTTCCCGACCGAGGACGCATCGGGGTATTTATCGCATATAGCAGAGCGGTTCAGGGAGTCTCCTACTGAAATGATGAAGAATCTGGGTATCGGCGAGTTCGACTGGAATCCGGAAACGCGCGTATTGAGATGGCTCGGGCTCCCCATTATAGTGCCGCGACTGGAAGTCCCCGGGGATGCGAATTCAAAGTACATCGGCGGCGGCCTATTCCCGCCCTTGGAGAGTACCAATCCGGCGCCGGCCGAGTTGTTCAAGCAAGTCAAGGGGAGGTCCGATCTAGTATATTATGATTGGGAGATTACGCAGGCACGTCTGCCGCAGGCACACTTCTTGAATTTCGTTTATGGCCTATTGAATGCCTCGAGGAAACACACGGCTATGCAGCAAGGATCTCAAACAATGTCGAAAAACACCCCCGAGAATAATGCTCCCGAAAAAAGAAGCGGATCAGACACAAAACCCGATAAGCGCGAATCGGTCGAGAACAAATCTGCGTTATCGACCACAAAGGAAGCGAGGGCGGCGAGCGCTCCAACCAGTGGTCCGTTGTTCCAGGCTTATTCCGATTGGTTAAAAAAAACCACGCCGCTCCTGGAAAATACGGTGACGGAGGTCACCATCGAGTCTCCTTGCCGGATGGAATTAAAAAGGAAATCTGATATAGGCCTGACCTCGTTTGAGCTCGCTATCCTGGGCAATCTACTCAGTGACCGCAATAGGAATATTCCGGGGCCTACGGCGATACCTCAGCCCGGGATCAGGAATGAAGGTCCAGGAGATGGGGAATAGAAGAAAACACAATAGTTAATTATAATGCTTAAGCTTGGAGTTAATATTGATCATGTCGCCACGTTGCGCGAAGCAAGGTATCGTGGTCGTGAAACCGGAGAGCCCGATCCGGTGGAGGCGGCGGCCGTTTGCGAGTCCGCCGGCGCACACGGGATTACCGTTCACCTACGCAAAGACCGTCGGCATATCCAGGACAAGGATGTCTGGAAGCTGAAGGAGACCTTGAAGACGCGGTTTAACCTCGAGATGGCGAATAAGCCGGAAATAATCGAGATAGCACTGAAGCTGGGTCCGGACATCGTGTGTATTGTACCTGAGAACCGGATTGAAGTAACAACGGAGGGCGGCCTGGACGTACTCGCGCAGAAGGAAAGTTTACGTGAGACGTGCGCCAGGATGAAGGATGCGGGAATAGAGGTGAGCCTTTTTATTACTCCTGATCCGGAGCAGATCAAGGCGGCTGCGGAGGTTGGCGCGCCTTTCATCGAACTGCACACGGGCGCGTTTGCTGAGAGTTTCCATGATGAAAAGCTGCGGCTCACTGAGACTGAGCGCCTTGTCAACGCCGCCGGGCTGGCTCATTCATTGGAGCTCAATGTAAACGCAGGGCATGGATTGAACTATCGGAACCTGCGCACGCTCTTCCACGTCCCGTTTCTGAAGGAATTAAACATCGGCCACAGTATCATTAGCCGAGCGGTATGCGTAGGCCTGGATTCGGCCGTCCGGGAGATGCTGGAAATTATGAAGGAATATAAGGGCGGCGATGTTGAGTGATGTACCGCTTGTAGCGAATAAAACGGTGGTGATGTTCTCGCTCTCTAAATGCCTCATAGTTAAAGGTTAACATATGATTCTCGGAATCGGTGTGGATATAATCGAGGTTTCACGTATCAAGGCCTCGATTGAAAAGTTCGGCGACAGGTTCCTGCAGCGCATTCTACATGTGCGGGAGATTGAATACTGCCACTGTTTTTCCGATCCTGCGCCGCATGCAGCCGCTAGGTTTGCGGCAAAGGAGGCGATATCCAAGGCGTTTGGTACGGGTATAGGCGCGCAGCTTTCATGGCGTGATATGGAGGTCGGACGTCACGAGTCAGGAGAACCTTACGTTATCCTTTATGGAAGGGGGGAATCCCTATTCAAGGCGCGAGGCGGAGAAAGATTTCTTCTCAGTCTAAGTCATACCCGAGATTATGCCGTAGCAATGGCTGTGTGGGAAGGCGAAACAGCGAGTTCATGATCGATTTTGAAGCATGTTACTGCCGTTTGAGGAAACGTGGATTGTCAGATGCCTCTGTTTGCACGTCTGAGGAGCACGATGCCGAGCGCCTGGAAAATGAAATTCGGAAGCCAAAGAATCAGGTGCGGCGCATACTGCGCCTTTGTTTGAAGCGACGTGCCAAGGATGACAAAGCCGTAGTAAATAAGTATCAGCATTATCGATAACGCGAAACCAAAGGTGGTTTCGCGTCTGTGTGTCTTGATCCCAAGCGGTATCCCGACAATTGTAAAAGCGAATGCCGCAAAAGAAAACGCTACTTGCCGGTGCATTTGTACGAGTACAGGCGTGGGATCGACGCCTAAGGCCTCCAATTCTCGTAGTTTATCCCGGAGTTGCGAGTAAGTCATTTCGTCTATATCCGGCTCGCGCTCATCAGGCGTGGTTGCGTTGAACTCGAGCGGGTATTCCACCTCATCGAATAATTGTGTTCTCCATTCGTCGATGTCCAACTTGACGACGTTACGTAGCGCCAATGTCAAAGTGTTTTTCGAGCCGGTCATGATTTCTCCCTCCTTCGCGCGAATGTATGAATCCGCTTTCTTGTCCGGGCCGAGGGAATACAGAATAATGTCCTCGAGTCGTCGGTCTTGTATTTTTCCAACGTAAATGATGTATCCGGGGAAGTTGCGAATGAACCGGTCTTCGACCAGGAGTCGCGACGGTTCTTCAATCCCGAGCCGGTATAACAGTTGTTTGTATTTTATTTTGGAAGCAGGCGCGATTTGGGTGTTAAACAGTGCGCAAATACAACTGACCGCCAGACTCAGGAGGATTATGGGCATAACGAGCGATACGAGGCTTATGCCGTTGGACCTTGCCGCGGTCAATTCACCGTCGGCGCTGAAACGCCCCATAACCAAGAGAACCGCCGTAAGCATCCCCATCGGTAAAGCAAACATCAGCGCGTATGGCAGGAGGAATCCGATCGCCTTGCCTATGGTCAATAAATCGGCCTGGTTGTTGACGATTATTTCAATGACCTCCCTCAAGACATTGCCGATGATCAGTAGAAAAGTGAAAACTGCAACCGTCATCAGCAGTCCGGTTAATACCTGACGTGTGATGTAGGCGTGCAGTGTTTTCATAATTGCATTAACTCCCGTTGTGCGGGGGATATGGTATGACGATTCAAGACCGTTAAGCTACTCCAAACCGCTTGCTCTTCTGGCGCGCTTGAGGACTGTTTGCGCGATGCCGCGCGCTTTTTCCGCGCCGTTCTGAAGTATTTGTTCCACCGTATCCAGGTTGTTCAATAACTCCTTGCGTCGCTCACGGGCCTCAGAAAAGAAATTCCAATAGTGTTCGAACAATGCTTTCTTTAATTCGCCATATCCAAACCCGCCGGATCGCAGTTTTTCTTCGTAGTCGGTGGCTACCTCCGCCGGCGCAACGAGCTTCATCAGCTGTATCGCAATATTCCGGTCCGCATCCGGCTTGGGTTCTTCAACAGACCGGCTGTCCATGACCAATCCCATGATCTTCTTCCGAAGCATCTTTTCATTACCGAAGATTTCAATGGTATTACCGTAACTCTTACTCATCTTTTGTCCATCAAGCCCCGGAACCGCTGCGGTATCGGCCTGAATCTGCGGTTCAGGCAAAACGAAGGTCTCACCGTATTGCTGATTAAACTTAATTGCGATATCCCGCGCGACCTCAACGTGTTGTTTCTGGTCCTTACCAACCGGCACAATGTTCGAATCGTAAATAAGGATGTCCGACGCCATGAGAACCGGATAGGCGAAAAGTCCGTGGTTGGGCATAATGCCTTTGGCGAGCTTATCTTTATAACTATGACACCGCTCGAGTAAACCCATGGGCGTCAAAGAGGTCAAAATCCAGGTCAATTCCGTTACCTCCGGAACGTCGGATTGCCTGAAAAATACCGTCCTTGACGTATCCAATCCACAAGCCAGGAAATCCAGGGCTACCTCAAGTGTGTTCTGTCGCCTTTTCTCAGGATCAAAAAGCGACGTCATTGAATGGTAATTCGCTATGAAATAAAAGGCCTCGCCCTCCTCCTGAAGTTTCAGGGCGGGTTTCATCATCCCAAAATAATTTCCCAGGTGAAGTGATCCTGATGGCTGAATCCCCGATAAAATTCGCATGTTGCGCAAATTACCACTTTGTTTTGCAAGGTCAAGACTATGAATATCGACAATTCATTTTATGCCCCCAAGCACATTGGATATCCACCGGCCTCTTGCATAGGTGTTCCCTAGAAATCATAACACACAAATATACTGATAACACCCGTTCAAATCATCCGTTGTACTGTAACAGTGTAAACAGGAGTATTGACACGACGAATAAACGATCGGAAATGACAGTATCTCACGCTTTTGTTAGGGCCTGTCCCTACAATTGTTAGGGCCTGTCCCTTCATTGAACATAGAAATCATGGCTCGAAAGGTTTCCGACAAAACTCGTTTACATCAACGGATGCACAATAGAGCTGGACACCGAATGTTGACACGACGAATAAACGTTCAGAACCAACGATATTATACGTACTTGTTAGTGTCTGTCCCTAGATTTTGTAAGTGTCTGTCCCTACATTTTGTAAGTGTCTGTCCCTACATCTAATGGCTTAATACCTATCATTTCGATAATGGTGACGATTAGTCGGAGACATCGACGATATCGCTTCAAGATTTACTGCTTGCCGCGATTGATTTTGTTTATATTGTAGGAGTAGTGATG
>JAIPKD010000041.1 GCA_021733835.1 Verrucomicrobiota bacterium | reverse complement strand
CCAATGGCTCTATATTCCAAACCACGGTCGACAGCGAAATCATCCTGCACCTCATGGCGCAACCCGGCGTCAGCCCCGGCCGGAATAACCTTGTCCAGGCCATCCGCCGCTTGGAAGGCGCATTCTCACTGGTCATCATGACCGAGACCGATCTCATTGGCATTCGCGACCCCTTCGGCTTTCGCCCCCTCTCACTCGGACGCGTAGGCGATGCGTGGGTGCTATCAAGCGAAACTTGCGCCTTCGACCTTATCCACGCGGAACTTGTCAGAGATGTTGAACCCGGTGAAATAATTATTATCAACGATAAAGGCGTTCAAAGCATTAAGGCCTTCCCGGATATACAACGTCAGGCACTCTGCATCTTCGAGTTCGTCTACTTCGCGCGGCCCGATAGCAAGATATCCGGTCAAAGCGTTTACAAGACCCGCGTGGAGATGGGCCGTCAGCTTGCCCGCGAATTCCCCGCCGACGCAGACCTCGTCCTGCCTATCCCTGACAGCGGCAACTGCGCAGCCCTGGGTTTCTCCCAGGAATCAGGTATCCCTTACGAGATGGCCTTCGTCAGAAATCATTATGTCGGACGCAGCTTCCTTCAGCCCTCTCAACTTATCCGCGATCTGAACGTCAGGGTAAAACTCAATCTCATATCCGACCTAGTCAAAGACAAACGCGTCGTCGTGGTCGACGACTCAATCGTCCGCGGCACTACATTCAAGGCGCGCGTCCTCAATCTCAAGGAAGCCGGCGCACGCGAAGTGCACGTACGCGTCAGTTGCCCACCGCATTCATACCCTTGCGTTTACGGTATCGATTTTCCCGACCGCTCAAAGCTCATGGCCGCAAATTATTCAATCGATGAAATCCGCCGGTATTTAAACGCAGACTCCCTCGGATACCTATCCCACGACGGACTAGTAAAGGCCACCGGCCTACCTAAACACGACTTCTGCATGGCCTGTTACGACGGGAATTACCCCGTCCCATACGATCCATTGCTGAACAAAAATATAATCGAGCGCAGACGATCAAAGTCGTTGACGATATCCGAATCCCTCGAGAAAGAACAACTCCAAATCAAGCTGCTCTGAACAACATACACCGCCTCCACCTCTGACTCCTGAATCCGGCAAAGAACACCCAAGGCGCGGATTCCCCCTCCCAGCTCTACGCCAAACTCACTCGCCGGGCACCGTAAGAGATTTACCGTTATCCTTTGTCCCAAGCGAAAGCAGAAACGGCACTGCGCGTTCGGCCCATTCCTCCGGTTCCGAGAACTTTGAAGCCGCATCCTTACCGAAACAACTTTGAAGCATTTCGGTGTTAACAATCCCCGGATTGACCACCACAGCGGCGATACCCGGCGGCAACTCAAGGGCCAGCGCCCTGGTCATCCCTTCAATACCCCATTTCGTAGCGCAATACGGCGCGACATCCGTATCGGCTGAACGCCCCCAATACGAGCTGAAATTGACGATTACACCTTTGCCGGCGGACATCATCGGTGGACAAAAGTGCCTTATTACATTGGTTACACCCTTGAGGTTTACATCGATAACGCGCGAAAACTCGTCGGCCCCGATTTCCCACAACGGCGCATTCCTGTTGATCAACGCCGCATTGTTTATAACCAAATCCGGTATACCGGACTTTTCAATTACATCTTTCGCCCATGCCCGTACCTCGTCATCGGACGCCAAATCCACTGCGGCAAATGAATGCGGTAATCCATGCCTTGCCCTCAGTTCGGCTATCTTCTCGGGAGTCCTCCCACATCCGGCGACCATGCACCCGGACTCGACCAACTTTTCAACCATCACCCTGCCCAATCCGCGTGTTACGCCTGTAACGACTATCAATCTCGTTTTTCCTTCCATAATACCGTTCAAACACAACGCCCAATGTAATCAGCGCAGAAAAACCAACGCCGTAAATCGCACATATCAAACGCCGAGATTATTCACCGATAACGGTAACAACGATCGTCCTGCGCCTGGGCTTGATATCGCACTCCAAATGGAAAATCTGCTGCCATGTACCTAGGAAAAGCCTTCCGCTCTCGACCGGCACTGTCAAAGACGGCCCCATCATCGTAGCCTGCAAATGGCTATGCCCGTTTCCGTCGTGCCAGGTCTGCTCGTGACCGTAATGCCGGCTTGGAGGGAGCAACTTGTCCAGAACATCCGGTAAATCGCGCTCCAGTCCCGGCTCGAACTCGATTGTGCCGATCGTGCCGGTGCTCCCTATATTGAAGACATGAACTATTCCTTGACGAATCTTCGAATCGCTGACTATACGTGAGACTTCACTTGTGATATCGTGAATATCACGATGCCCCGTTGTTTCAATACTTAATTGACTGCGGAAAACCATGTTGAATTATATGATTAAACTTGACCTATGCTTGCGCTGTTACACGTCAAAAAATCGAGATACCGGCAGAGCTGCTTTTTCATTTCCAATCGCGGCACCACGGCGTCGATCAATCCATGATCCACCAGAAACTCCGCGGTCTGGAACCCCGGCGGAAGCGTCGCTTGAGTCGTATCCTTGATCACCCGCGGCCCCGCAAAACCTATCATCGCCTCGGGCTCGGAAATAATCAGGTCGCCCAGGCTCGCGTAGCTCGCCATCACGCCGGCGGTCGTTGGATGAGTTAGCACACTGATATACGGCAAACGCTTCTTCGCATGGTATGCCAACGCCGCGCTTGTCTTCGCCATCTGCATGAGACTGAACATACCCTCGTACATCCTCGCACCGCCGCTCGTGGAAATGATTATCAGCGGGAGCGACCTATTTGTCGCTATCTCGATCAACCTAGTAACCTTCTCTCCCACGACTGATCCCATGGAACCACCGAGAAACGAAAAATCCATTACCCCCAGCGCAACGCGGAATGACTCTATGTATCCAATCCCCGTCACTACGGAATCCAACATGCAGGTCTTCTTCCTGTTTTTTTCGAGTTTGCTCTTATATGAGGCCGTTCCTGTGAAGTTGAGGATATCGACACTGGCCAACTGCATGTTGATTTCCTCGAAAGAACAGGTTTCAACAAGCGAGTGTATCCTTTCATAAGCGCTGACAGGGAAATGATGGCCGCATCGGGGACACACCTTGAGATTGTCATCGAGCTCCTTGTCGAAGACCATGCTGGTGCATTTCACGCACTTTCTCCAAAGGCCCTCGGGAATATCGAGCTTCCGGTGCGACGGCGTACCGATCTTCGGTTTCTTGAACAACTCCACATCCTTTTCGGCAGACTGTTCTTCCGTCCCTCCGGGCTTCCAGAATTTCCAGAACTTGGAATTAAAAACCATATTCTCCAAAACATTGATTATTAAACAGGCGAGTGCGCAATTGACCTTTTCCGGGATTTTTACGACCATCATACAGGATCTCACACCCGGATATCGCCGGTCTTCCCGGTTAACCTAGCACACTATACACCCCTTGCCACAGTCCACACTACTACAGCACTCGCTCCGTTGTTTTTCAATACCCGCGCGCACGCATTCGTCGTAGCGCCCGTGGTAAAAACATCATCGACCAATATAATCCTTGCCCCGTCGAGAACTCTCTTGCGCCTGAGACTGAACGCGTTTTTGACGTTGGCCGATCGCTCGGCGCGTGTCAACAGCGTTTGCGTCTCCGTCGGATTGTCCCGCACAAGCAACGCCGAATCATGCGGAATCTGCGTCGACCTACTCAGATGAAACGCTATTCGCACGGCTTGGTTGAATCCACGTTCCCTTTCCTTTACACCATACAACGGTACCGGCACGATTAAATCCCAGTCGTCCGCACACAATCGCCGGGCGGCTTTCTCCAGCAACAGCCGAGCCAGAAAATTTTCGAACCACAGCGCCCTTTGGTACTTATACTTGTGTATGACTTCCAGAACCAATCCCTTCGCCAACACGGCCGACCTGGCGTATTCAAAATACAGTCGGACATGCCGACAATTCTCGCACTCAAAAGGACTGGTTATATCCCCATCGAAAGGCATCCCGCAGCGCCGACAAAACGGCGGGTTCAACCGCCGAATACCGCCCGCGCATTTCTCACAAACGTAACCTTCCGCCGCAGTAGCCCTGTCTCGCCGGCAAATCTGGCAAAGAACAGGATAGAAGAATGTAATAAATGCCTCGAGTCCGCTTTCACTCGAGCGTCCGGCCATCTTCAATCCGCGCATGTATTCCATGCCTTTTCAACCAAGTATAGACCAAAACCAGCGTTGTCGACAACACAATTAAAGCGAACCATCCGTCAAACACCTTTCCCGATCCCCAAAACCAGCCAAGCTCACTTTCCACCATCTCGCCGGAAAAAACTTGTAGCTTCATACAGAAAATCCAGCCTGAATGACAACCTATCGAAAAAACGATATCACCCGTGAACTCGTATCCAACCCCGAGAATAATACCCACCAATAGCAGATTAAGGAAACTAGAAATAATAACGCTCGCATTCGACGCAACTATTGTCCGCCTCCACGCACAACGGCGGAAATATCATATCCAAAAAAAATATAGCGTTTTAAAGGCTTTAGTGTTAGATAACAATGTGATTTGAGCGATGCTCGTTTCATAAAACCGAAAGCCACATCTATGACCTGGCGCAATTATTGCTACTTTACGCAATCCGCCGGGAATTGAAAAGGAATCTTTGACGCCGTGTGGTACCAGCCGGTTGTTATTGAATATGTCATTTTTAGGATCAGGTAATAAATCGAATCCAAGATCAGGAAACGCCGATTCAAACCAGTTCGGCCCCTTCCGCCTGCACGAGCTTATCAATAGCGGCGGTATGGCGGATATCTGGCTGGCAACGAACGATAACGGCGACGCGTTCGCACTGCGCAAACTACACGAAAACCTTAAACTGAATTTCACCGCAAAACGCCGTTTCATCCGCGGGGCACGTATCCTTTCGCAAATTCACTCACACGATAACGTCATCGCTTACTATGGCCATGGGAAAATCGGCGGAGTCTATTATATGTTGATGGAGTACATCGAAAGCTCCAATCTCAGAGAACTCCTGAACCGTGCCGACCCACTCCTAGACAAATTGGATCAACGCATTATCCGCGATATGGCGTTGGCGCTCGAACACATGCATGACAGCGGTTTCATGCACTTGGACTTCAAACCGGAAAACATAATCATTACACGCAACGGCAAACTCCGCCTCGTTGACTTCGACATGGCCAGACCAAAACCCGACAAGCCGAAGAAACTCTGGAAATATCCCGGCACACCTTCGTACATGGCGCCCGAGATGCTGCGCCACCGGGCAATCGATCATCGCGCCGATATCTTCGCCTTCGGTGTCACCGCCTACGAAGTGCTCACCCGCAGACGTCCGTTCATCGGCGAATCACAAACCGAAGTACTCAGGAAACAGCTCGACCACTCCCACGATCTCACACCCCTCAGACAATTCAGACCCGATCTGGGCGTCAAGGTTGAAAACGTAATCCTCAAGTGCCTGGAACGTAACCCGGACAAACGTTATCCACACATGAGCGTGGTAATGAAAGACCTGCACTTCGCCGATTACGATTAGTAAAAAAGCACCGAGCCACCCTTGATACATACAGTGGCTCTCCGAATCCTGCGGAGCGCGGCTGTGTCCGAAGGATCAGCCGCAGCGGTTCCACACGCAATGGCTTTATTCGATTACCAGGTGCCAACGCCTTCTTCAAACTGCTGCGACCGGGCTTATTCAACCAGCGGCGTGTCTGTCGGCTACGCGGCGACACGCTCTTTTGTGTTATACCCATTCATTTTTTGAATTCTGAGCGGGGCAGCTGGCTTTGACGGATGATGGAGCGCAATGTTCCGATACTTAACTCCTTGTGGTCGGGAACCGGGACCGTAATGGTCGTATCTTCGGTCGACTTTTGCATGACGATATGGCTCCCCCTTTGCCTTACTTTTCTAAATCCATTTCTTTCCAGGATCGCAATCACCTCGCCCCCGGATAATGCAGGTAACTTAGACAACCTCTACCTCCAACGCAGAGACATAAGACTCTTGTCCAAAGCGGTCATCGATTTCTGAGGAAGACGCACACTCGAAGAAAAGCTCAACAGCTTCCTTCAAATTACTTTTTGCTTTTTCGATGGTATCACCCTGACTGGCGACGTCGATTTCCGGGCATAGCGCAGAATACCCTTTCCCTTCTTTTCGAATTACTGCTGTAAGCGATTTGTGCATAATTTTCCTTCAATGGATACTCCAGTATTTTCTTGTTTGACTTAAATAATACTTACAAATCAGGACAAACGAAGTCAAGGCAATAAGGATAATTTTCAGGTAGTTGACCGGATATTGGTGCCCGCCCTTAATACACACAGCCGCTCTCCAAACCCGGCGAGGTTTGTTAGGGTGCGATTCTTGTGCCCCGCAACGGTCTGCGGGGCACAATGTCCCGCTCGTCAAGTGAGCGTAACGAACGGGCGGTTAATGTACTTGCAGCAGGACTTGGCGGTCTTAGCGTCTTTGTAAGAAAAACGCCTATCGCCAAGGGCACAAAACGCACAGACGTTTTGATTCCGGCTCCAGCATCTGCCTTCTAACGCGTTTTCAGCGGGCGGACTTCCATGCGTTTAATAACAACTTTCATGCCCTTGAATTGATTGCCGCCGTGCACCTGAATGCCGACTTTGCCCGAGGGCAGCTGGTTATCCGAGGTCGAGCCGATCAACACACCGTTAATCCACTGTGTAAGATTGGGCCCTGCGGCGCGGATTCGGGCCTCGTTCCAACCGTCGCGATACTCCAGCGATGCGTCTGTATTACGGAAGAGAAACATCTTGCCGGGGCAGTAAAGCGTCCCGCTGAAAGCGACGGGGTTCTCGTATTTGAGGATATCGAACTGATACCCTTTCCCGTTGCCCCATCGGTACCATATACCAGTGTTGGCCGGCCAGTCCACGCGGTACAGGACCCTTAACTCGAATTCGCCGAATTTGCCGCCGGTCAACAGGTCTCCGCCCCTGCCGTCGGTCTGGGTGCCGACCAGGCAGCCGTCTTCCACAAAGAATTCACCGTTGCCGGTCTTAGTCCAGCCGGTGAGGTCTTTCCCGTTGAACAGCGCTTTCCATTCGCCGGTCCGGCGGTAACCGATATTCTTTAACGCGATTTCCTCGGCCTGATTAAGCAACGCATCGGCTTCATCAATTATCGATTGAGTTGAAACCGTTCCGATAACTCTTCTCATCGCACCGGCCACGGCGTCCGGGTGTTCTTTAACGATCGATTCGGCAATCCTGATTGCAGCGTGCGCGGCCTCGGTCTGCACGGACTTGTTATCCAGCATGCTCACCACGGCTTTGAGTGCATCCGGGTGACTCAGATTTCCATAACCGCTGAGCAACAGGAGATTGTCTTCACTAGATTCGGTGAATTCGCGGGCCTTGTTCAGCAGAGCGACTCGCTCGGGAGCGGGCTGCTTCGAGAGACCGACTACGCGCACCAGGCCGCGCAAAGCCAGCGCGCGGCGCCGTTGCGTGTCGGCCGTACGGATAACCTGCAGCAAAGCCGGTGCGGCCGAATCGTCCTGCCAAGCCACCAGCGCTCGCATTGCCGCTTCGCGCATGGCGGTGTTGTTCGAATCCAGCTTGCTCCGCACCTCGGCCAGTGACTGCGTGCCTCCGATGCCCGCAAGCACCCGCAACAACGACACCTTAGCAGGGCCGGTGGCGTTCTCCATCGCATCAATCAACTTATCGAGAATGGGGTTGGTTCCGGATTGTGGGACACGGATTTGCATCGTTTCGCCCTCGGCGACTGTTCGGCTGACTGAGACGCCGTTAACAGTATAATTCATACTGAACTTCTTTTCGACGCCCGGGGTCGGGTCGCCGAATAATCCGTTGTTTGCGGCTATTTCGAATTTGCCCTGTTCGACCATGTTTTGCACTTTAGCGGTCACGTCAATCGTTTTTCCGTCAGGCAAATCGCCATATACTGCTTTGTCGATCCGCAGGTCCACATCAACGGGTAGTTTACCGGCCTCGGTAAGCATTGCTTTCCTGCCGACGCGGATCGCAACATTCTCCGCCTCACGCCGCACTTTATCGTTTTCAATCCTGCCGAACAGGTCGACTACCGCTTGCAGTTGGTCCGGCCCGGCGAGTTCACGCAATGCCCGAAGCGAGGCGAGTGCGACGGACTGTTCCTTGTCCAATACATGGTCTATCAGCACGGGCACGGCGGAGTCGAGCATACAGCTGGCGCTCAATTCCGCCCCCAGCAGGCGGGACCCGGCTTCTTCGCTGCTGAGCATGTCCATAACGGCGCTTTTCGCGGCCTGCACCGGGAAGCCGGCCAGACATGACTTGGCCACATCCGCCAGATCACCATCGGCATCAAGAGCTATTTCCGCTAATTTCGATATGGCGGGAGCATGTGCCAGCCGAGTCAGCGCTCTGGCCGCCGCCGCACTGACTACCGGCTTACGCGAATGCAGTATCTTCATAAGCACATCGCCGCAAGATGCGTCACCACGCTGGCCCAGCACCCGCAGCACCACTATCTGACGAGCCTTCGGAAGTTGTTCCAACTCCTCCGCCAGGGCTTGCGTAACTTCTTTACCATCCAGCTCCATCGATATGCGGGCGGCCGATGCGAACCGACGGTAGTCCTCGGCACGCAGGGCGGATATCAACAGGGGCAACCCCTCTTCGCCTCTTAGAAGAACTGCGCCTCGCAGCGAGGCGGTACGGATTTGATGCGGGGCCTTGTCAAACCCGCATAAGCGGCCATACAGCGCGAGGGCTTCTTCTTCGCCGCCCTCGGCCTCGAGCTGTTCGGCGCTGCGGAACAAACCTTCACATACCGCCTTGAACTGTTTGGATGATGAATCGACCAGCGCGGATTGAAGGGCCTCCGCCGCTTTGGAATTACCGATATTTCCCAGCGCGCGGGCGGCTGCGGCGGAAACAACCGCCTTCTCGTGCGAAAGCAGTTGCGCTAGGGCCGGAACGGCCCTTTCGTCGCGGCGTACGCCGAGACTGCCAATCACGCCGGCCAACTGTTCGCCTTTAACCTCGCCCAGCGCCTCGCGCAGCGCCGCATCCACCGACGCATCGGGAATCGGCTCCAGCGCATAACGGGCCATGTGCGAAAGTTTCGGATCGTCCAGCAGCTCAGCCAGCACGGGCACGGATCCGGCGGTGGCGATACGCGACAATTCGCGGCACGCATCCTGTTTCTGCTTGCGGGACGCATCCGGATTTTTCAGCACCGTCAAGAGTTCGGTTTCACTCTGCGCCTGTACCGACGACACCAGTGACATCGCCAGCACCACTGTAATTAATAGATGAAATATTGAGCTTTTCATTGCGATAATATCCTTTCTAATAAAGTATTATAATTAATAAATGTAAGGTTCTCGCATGGCGCGACTCTTCAGGCGGTTGGCTTCGTCATCGTTGATGAACTGTTCCTTGTCCGGGTCGTAGCGCAGATCGCGTTTGAGCCACATGCAAATATTAGCTCCGTGCACAGTGCTCATTGAGTGGTGCATCACGGAGGGGTTGGCCACGGTCTGGCGCCGGCTCTTGACGCAGTCGAGAAAGTTCCGCATGTGGTTCAGCGCCCGGCCGGTGCGCGCCTCGTACTGGCTTACTATCTTCTTCATTTCACCGAGCATAGCCGGGTCGGACACATCGGGGCGACTATACCCGTCGGCGGCGGCTACCCAGCCCTCCGGTCCGTCGAATCGCTCCCCGCATGAACCATGCCAGTATTTATCGCCGCGGGAAAGTATCATCTTCACGCCGTTGGCGAAGTGGCAGACCATACCGTCGCCGCTTTTGTTATTGACGTATTCGTAAGCAACGGGTGAAGTGTGCGAACATCCTATGCCCGCCTGGGCCTGAGCGAATGTATGTGCGCCCCACTCACCGATGCAACTGGTGTGGAAGTCGTAATAACCCCGCCAGCCGCCGCTGACGTAAGCCGGGTTGTACGGCCGCCACGGACACGGCCCCAGCCACGCATCCCAGTCCACCTCATCCTTGCTCGGCTTAGGCGCAGCGGGACGCCAGGCGTGGCTCATGTACGCATCGTCCCATGGGGCGATATGTGCGTAAGCGGTATGAACGGGACCAAGCCGGCCGGTACGCGCCATTTCGATGGCGAAAACGTGATTAGGTTCGCTGAGACGTTGTGTGCCGGTCTGATAGACCCGGCCGTACCGCCTGGCCGTCTCCACAACCGCGCGCCCTTCGGCGATAGTCATGCAGGAGGGTTTCTCGGTATAGACGTCCTTTCCGGACCTCATCGCCAGAATCGAAGCCAACGCGTGCCAGCGGTCGCCCGTGGCTATCAGGACGGCATCTAGGTCGGTCCGCTCCGCAAGAAACTGCCGAATCTCCGGGTACATTTTGCAATCATTGTTGCCGTACTGGTTGTCGACGTATTCTTTCACATTTTGGCGCTGGACCTCCTGCAAGTCGCATATGGCGAGCATGCGGACGTCTTCGTTTCCCATAATCCATCGCAGGTCGTGCATGCCGCGGTTATGGATGCCAATCGCACCCAGTTGGATTTTTTCACTGGGAGGAACGGCGCCTCCCCTGCCTAGCACCCGCGCCGGTATGATGGCAGGCGCGGCTATGACCGCACCCGCGTATTTCAGCAGTTGCCTTCGCGTTACTTGTTTTTTTAACATAGTTATGTACTCCTATTTTCGTGTCTTTACCCGGGATTTAGCTGATAATAAATGACCGACGACCGCCGTCGACCTTTTGACAATAATACAACAACTGAATAGCACTACAACTATCGTTTTTCTCCTCACAGGAGGCAGAATCAGCGTGTAAAATTCTTTTAGGGTCGCGTGTCGTCATTCTGCTAAGAATAATTTCCTGCTATGTTGATATTTTCAACATACCGGGAAAACTTTCTTGGTTTGACATAGTAGAATGAAGTTTATGAATTAGTACAAACGGAGTCAAGTCGATTTCTGGTCTCAGACCGCTCAACAGCTTAACAGCTTAACAGCTTAACCACAGGAACAATTAATTCTTATAATTGTCGCCTTTATTAGCTTTTTGAGAAATTTACCACTAGCTCTGTCTTACGTTCCCGGCTCTCGGCCTTCTCCAAAGCGTTGCCGGCCACGAGAACGTCCTGAATCGCTGCGCATTCCAATGCCGAACCGCACGCAATCTCGAAGTATCACCGCCGGTCGGCTTGTGCCGTCTTGCCGTTTCCTTCGGCAATGTTCAACGGGATCGACTGACTGGCGCGAAGCCACTGGTCGCATGCCGGGCGGCGCGCTCAGGTCAACGAATCGGTCTTCTCGTAGACCCAGGCCACGTATCCGATTGACAGACGGTAGATGTCGAGTTTCTCGTGTCCAAGTCCCATGATGCTCGATTTCGATTTCGATTTGGATCATGATCCAACTACTATATAGCACAGAAAGGTGTTATGCGCATTTAGTTATGACGTCGTGTATAGAACTGAATGACCCTGGAACGTTCTTGAAGAAAATCCATCCACCACAACACCGGTAGAAATTCTCCTTGTTCAAACCGGTGGCTTTCACTCACTTCTATCTCGGCGATAATAAACGCCTTGCCCCGTTAGGGGTAAAATATTTATAGCAACCCCTTGCCACACGAAATCATAAGTCCCTTTAGGGACGTAATATCCCCTTCTTCGTGTCCTTCACGCCCTTCATGGTCAATGTACGTGAACGCGAACGTATACAGGAACGGGTATGTGAGGAATAAAGCCTAAGCGCGATAACAAATTCGAAGGCTATTTTTGGGACAGAAAGCTTATGCAGCAAGGACAGGACGATGTGCGTTGGGTAATTTCATTTGTCCGTTATAGAACGTGGCGCTCACCGTTTTCTCAAGAACCGGCCGCGGCCCTTGAGAAATGTGGGTGCGGTATATGGTTCGGATTCCCTAATCATTAGGCAGTTCCGGAAGTTTCTTGAGTGCTTTGACAAACCTGGCGTGGTCGAACTTCTTTTTCTTCTTCAGAATGCCGATCATCTCCAAGGCAATAACACATCCGATAAGACGCTTGGCATCCTCTTCAGAATGCCCCTCGTTAATGAGGCGGTCGTATGTTTGGTTGGTTTCAGGAGGGTCATTGTTTCGCATCTGGTTCTCGACGACCTCAAGAATTGCGGCCTTCAGATACGGATCGCTTTCTTCTTCATTAATTATCATTTCAGTCTCCAATCAGAACGTTAGCGTCTGCTGCAGAGCGAAAAGCAAGGTCAGCAGCACGCATTGGTTGGCTTCATTTACTGTTAGTGCGTTTGCCGCGCCTGGCCGCGCGCGTGATCGTAATCGTCCAAGTGCTGAATGTAGTAACGGTATTCGTCCGTGATAATATTATTTTGCCATACGCCAAACAATCGCGCAACCAGGGATGTTCCGAGAAACAGCCCGATGATAATGGCCGCATAAACCGCCGGTTTGATGAACCATCTGTGTTTAGGGACGGCCAGACTTAGCGTATTATTCACCGGGCAGGCCGCAACGCACATCAAACACGCGGTGCATTCATCGGAGAGTACGGTTTTGGGTTTGTGCACGTTGATGTCCATCGGGCACACCTTGGTGCATTTTTCGCAGTCAATGCACGTTATCGTATTGCGTCGAATTTTCCATGGGCTCAGCCAGCTCAGCGCGCCAAGCAGCGCGCCATAAGGGCACAGGTAGCGACACCAGAAATTGCGCACCAGAATGGAGAGTAGCACCAGGCCGAGCAGCACTTTAATGGTGAGCGGTGTGGCTTCGACAAAAAACTTGAGCATTTTAATGTCGGCGACCTTGTTGTAGGGGCTATTGATAAATGCATGCAAGGCCGGCGCGTTCATTTGTACCAGAATGGCCCACAGGACAAACAGCGCCAGCAAATATTTCAAGCTTCGCAGCGGATAGTCCAACCATCTCCAGACGTGTCGCGGTTTGTCGAAAATTAGCACGTGGATTTTCGAGAGATATTCGTTCAGCAGCCCAACCGGGCACACCCAACTGCAAAAACCGCGTTTGAGAAAAAGCGCAGTCAATGCGATGACCACAAACAAAATGAGCCCAGCCGGATGCACCAGGGGAAAGTCGCCGGAGAGCAGCCAGTATTTCAGCGTCATCATCGAGCTGATGGGCAAAAAGGCTTCAACCCCCGGCGGGCGCGACATGACTTTTTCCGAGCCGATTTCCAGGTGGTAGACAAAAAGGTAAAACTGCGCGCCGATGAGCAGCGTGGTGAATAAAAAAACTAACTGCACGAGCCGGCGAATCTTTAAGGTGTTGTTTGCTTTTCTCATGGTGAACTGTGCGCCTTATTTCATGTTGGGAAAAATAACCATTTCAGCGGGAGAAAACCTTGATGCGGATCAAGAAGGGAGAATTCTGTCTTACGTTCCCGGCTCCCGGCCTTGTCCAAGGCGTTGCCGGCCACGAGAACGTCCTGAATCGCTGCGCACTCCAATGCCGAACCGCGGGCATTCTCGAAGTATCGCCGCCGGTCGGCTTGTGCCGTCTTGCCGTTTCCTTTGGCAATGTTCAACGGGATCGACTGACCATCCAGTCCACTACACTTCAACCCAAGGCCACGCCATGAAAAAAGTATACATTGAAGCTGGCAGAACTCTTCCGGGCCGGGGAGCTCACCCCGGTTCACATCCCAAAACACATAGGCCTTCCGGCTTCGTCCGCCGCCCTCTTATTCATCGGGCTTGTTCAACATGGGGCGTGTTTGCCATCTTCGTGGCAACACACCCGTTATGATACTTCTTTGCATAGTTTGTTTTGTTTGACTGGCCAACGTCAGGGGTTCATGATTGACTCGTCCAGTCAAACGCAAACAGGCTCTGCTGAGGGGCAACCGGCTCAGGGATAATTGGATGAGGTGATTTGAAGAGAACCTTATAGCGGTGAGTTGCGAAGTCTCCCCGCTAAATTGGATCTATTTGAGAGCCTCCCATGCCAATGAAAACCCGGGTGTCCGGGGCATAGCCCCGAATCTACCCATAACAATAACCGAAGAACCGAATTGGAACCATGAAAACCAACGCGAATCCCCTTCACCAAGGTACACTGACATTTGCGCTCATCTTCCTTCTTGCCTGCCTGAACGGCAAAGCGCAAGAAGGCAAGAGAGTCTCGGAATTTATCAAACGAGACATTCCCGACACGATAGAGAACGGAAAAGTGCTCCTGGAAATCAATCCCCGTTATGAATTTGTGGATCAGGACGGCTTGGAGGAAGCTAATGCGTTTACCGTGCGAACGGCGCTCGGATTCAAAACCGGCAAATTATACGGCTTTTCGGGTTTGTTCGAAGCGGAGGATGTTACCATCATCGGAAATGAAGATAATTTCAACCAGGCCGGTTTGAATCCCGGAGGAGCAGGTAAAGCCATTGTGGCCGATCCGGAAAGCACCGAAGTCAACCGGGTTTGGCTTGGATACGATAATTGGGACACCAAATTGAAATTGGGCAGGCAACGCATCATTATGGACAACGCTCGCTTTGTGGGCAACGTGGGGTGGCGTCAAAACGAACAAACCTTCGATGGGTTGAGCCTAAATAATAAAAGCCTGGAACATTTCGATTTCTCCTACGGCTATGTTTATAATGTAAATCGAATATTCGGGGACGACCACCCGGCCGGCGATTTTGATTCGGATTCGCACATCCTTCACGGTTCATATGACGGATTGTCCTTTGGGAAGGTAACGGCATACGGTTACCTTCTAGACTTTAAAAATGACAGTCCCATCAATTCAAGCGACACCTTTGGAGCTTCTTTTGTCGGCAAGACGCCCATTGCCGGGGATTGGTCAGCCAAATACCACGCCGAATACGCCTACCAAACGGATGGAGGAGATAACCCGATTGATTATGAAGCCAGTTACCTTCACCTGGATGCCGGCGCGATTTATAAGGAATTCGACGTAGGCGGCGGAATGGAGATGCTAGGGAGCGACGACGGCAACATCGGATTTTCCACCCCTCTTGCTACCTTGCATGGGTTCAACGGCTGGGCGGACCTATTTCTAGCCACACCGCCGGACGGTTTGATCGACACCTATGTCTATTCCGGCGTGACTATGCCCTACAATATTCCGTTTCGGGTATTCTACCATGAATTCGAGTCCGACTCGGGCGACACCGATTACGGACACGAAATCGACGCTATTGTGACCAAGAAAATCGGAAAAAACTGGAATCTTCTAACCAAATACGCCTTTTACGAAGGCAACTTACCCGACCGGCAAAAACTCTGGTTACAAGTCACGTTTTCGTTTTAATACCTTCGCTTCGGAAACATACCGGCGAAAATACTTTCTAATCGTCTAAGCAGTCCGTAAGGGGCACTTATTAGTAATTGAGATCATATCGTAAATTCCAAGCGAGATGCTTCCGCTATCTTCCGGGTTCCAACGCGCGCACCATGAGCACCAGGTCCTAACGTGCAGCGGCCTTGTTCCCGTCCCAGCGGTCTCGATACTCCTGCGGCTGAGCCGGGCGTGTTCCCGCCGCACAGTGGCGGGAACAAGCAGGTCATATCGATTCGATTGCCTTCTGCAGGTCTCAAGCGGACTTTTGTCACCCCTTGCATCACTCCAACACGTTCAATCCTTCAATGTCCGCCGCATCATTCAGCCGCCGGTCGGCACAAACAAATCCCATGCTCCCGGCACCGGCGGAAATCAGCGTGAGCGCAGCCGCCAACTGCAGGGCATCGGCACACCGCAACGGATGGGTGCGCAACAACCGAATGGCCAGCGTCCGTACCACCGGAGACGGCGCCACCTCTCGCCAACTGTCCACCAGTTCCCGTAATCGTTGACGCGCCAACCTGGCGCCCTGATCCGTGAGCGAACTGTCCCGCATCCGGCGCTGTATCGCCGATTCACATTCCACTCTTGCACCCCACCAAACGGCCAAAACTGGATCCTCGGTCAGCCGAGCGGCGCGAAGCGACGAATCCGGCTCCTCTACCAACAAGGCCACCAATGCCGAACTGTCCCAGAACCTCATCGATCTTCCTCCCGATCCTCAAGCACCGCGGAGGTCAACGAAGCCTTTCCCGCCAGACGCGGACGTGCAGCAGCCAGGAAGGAAGCGGGATCCAGAGCGCCTCCGGCCGGAGGAAGGAGGATCCCGGCAGCATAAAGCGAAGGCAGATCTTCCATCAGGTCGGATTTGTCCATTGGTTGCAACCGGGCGACGGGTCGTTTCCGGTCGGTAATCACGATAGTCTCCCCCTGCTTCACCCGTTGAAGCAACTGGCTCAGGGTGTTTTTTGTTTTAGCTATACTAGCTATATTCATATAGTTATAGTAGCCCTTGTTTAGCGAACAAGCAAGTCCTGATCGTACAGGCTTAAAAATATCCGAAGCACGAATATCAAACCTTCGAATTACAGAATTAGAAATGACCGAAACACATAAACCGAAGCCTTTCCGATGCTCGTAGAATTTTTGTAATTAGAATTTAGGTAGGTCAAGTCCTGGTTTAAGTTTGACACTCTTTTTTCAAAAGTGTTCCCAAACAAAGCAAAAGGAGAGGCGCAATGCTTAAGCTAGCGCCTCCCCCTAATCCTTCAATCGATATCAGTCGAATTTGAGGGGTCAGACACGAAACTCACCGCAGGCGCGACAAATAGTAGCGCGCCCAAACATGGCCTTTGTTGTAATTGCAGGCCTGTTCGAACTGGTTAACCGCTTCCTCCGTTTTTTCCTGAAGAAACAATCCCAATCCCAACAGGTAATGTGCCTCAGCCCGCTGGGTCTGACGAGCCTTCTGTTCTCCGAACTTGGCAAAAAAGTCAATAGTCCCACTGCCGCGTTCCAGGCGTTGCGTAGCATGGGAAACGATGTACCGGCTGATTTCATCGGTTTTCTCCCGGTACCCCAGATTGCGCCAGGCCAAGGCTTGAAAAAAACGGGATTCCCACCAATCCCCCGGGTATTCCGCCTGGGCCACTTCCCGGTAAAGCTCCATAGCCTTCTCCCGTTGCTGGAGGGCTCCCGCCCTCTCCCGGTGAGTTTCACCAAGGCACCTTCCTGAGGCGACGTGACATGCAACCCCACTCTCGCCACACCATTGGTAAGTTCCAGGTTGACCGCTCCATTCAGGTTGGCGTGCTTGACACCGCCAATTTCCTGGATCGGATACCAGTACTGGGTAAAGCGCTTGACCTCGCCCGGCTTGATCCAGCTGTAGTCCGGTTGGTTATCCGAGAACGCTCCCACCATCAGTTCGGCATAAGGACCGTCCTCGTCGGTCAGCACCTGGGTATCCCATACGTTCCCCGGGGCCCACTCCCAAAGCTTGGCCCCGCAAACCACGTGATGGTTACCGATGTGAACCACGCCCGCCTGGCGTTCATGGTCGTATCCGCCCATGAAATCCTCCTGCAAATCCCAGGCAAAACAGGATACCGGCCTGGGGTGGTTTTTCCACCATCTCAAATCCACTCCGTCATAATTGGATCCCCGGTACATTCCTTGGCCTATCGGCCAATGCACAAAATCGTTTTTGGCATGATAGGTCGCAACCTGCACGCTGGGAGGGAATATCACCTGGTAGCTATCATTGACATGTACCGCTACGTTCGCCCAGTACAGGATTGAGTGAGGAAGTTCCGTCCGGTTGATCATCCTAACCTGCACCTCCAGGTAGGAGCGGCCGGGGTGAAGCGTGATGCCGATGATCCATCGCATCCGATGTCGTCGTTCCGTTTCCCCAATCCAAATGGTCTTGCTGCCGTCCGGGTTGCTGCTGGTGGAGTATTGTACCGGCATGTGAGTAGTATTGCGGTGATGGTGAAACACGCACCATTCAATGCCTCCGGATATCCATGCCCCCAGCATTCCGATCAAGGCCGGCTTGATAACGTGTTGTCGATAAAAAATCTCGTAACCGTTGCTCTTGTCGGTGGCATAAAAAAGCCGTCCGCCGATCTCCGGTAAAATACAAACCTTGAGGTATTCATTTTCCAGATAGAGCGCCTGATAACTCTCTGGGCGCCGATCTCCGGTAATCCCATCCATCAAGGGGTACGGATAAATGCGTTTCTGAGCCCCCTGGTAGGATTCGTTACGGTAGAACATCGGATTGGGATCCGGCTCTTTCAGCCTGTAAGACGGGAGCACCAACGGCTCCTCCCATACTTTGACCTCAGCGATTGAATAATGACAGGCAAAGGACGCCAGCCAGATTCCCACCCATAGTCTGAATTGATTTTTCATAGGAAAAGTGCATCTATTATTTCTCCTGCGCACAACGCTGAGCATGAGTGGCATCTGTGAAGCGAAGCGCAGTAGATGTCCCTCTCCATGCCCTTGTTAGTAGTTTGCTTACCAAAGTCTGGATAGATACTTATCACCTTCAATCGCAGCCAAAGCGACGGTCGAAATTATTGCTCTTGCTGTCATTTTGCTTTCCTACTAACATCACAATCATAATCGGTGCCAGGATTTATCGGCGTCCGGTTCATGAAATTGTTAACTAAGCCGCTTTGCGGCGTGGCAATTAAAGTTTTATTTCTTTTGTTCGCATTTATTGACATACCTAGCAGCATACCCGGACTATGAAAAACATCAATAACATTCCCTCGGTTGGCTCGTCAAACTCAAACAGTCCCAAGGTACCTTAACTCAATTCCAAAACCCAATACACCACCGGCCGGTCATATACCAATCCGCTTGAATACACTCATCCATGGCCGTCGATGAATTAATTCACCCTATTCCCGGCATTGAGCCCCCTATAATAACTTCTTGAATTCTTCAACCGTAAGTCCCGAATCCTTTACTATTCCACCCATCGTAAAAGCATTGATTGGATTGTGCCTGGGTATGGTCAAAAATCTAATCCCATTCGAAAGAATCGTGTGCTTTCCTTCTCGAATAACTTTAAAACCGGCCTGCTCTAGCGCTCGTAAGGCTGACTTGTGGGATACACCAGGGACCTTTGGCATGCTTAAATAGCGACTTCGATTTCCTTAAAATCTTCTTCTCGATAACTTTCCCTTACGACCTCAAGGTATTCTCTGATGGCGATTTTAATATTTTCTATCGCCTCCTCTTCATTGGCCCCCTGAGACCAACATCCCGGAAGTGCCGGACAGCCAACGGCATACCCCTCCTCGGATTCTTTTAAAATAATTGGATATGTGTAGTTCATATTCTCAATAATATCCCAATCCCCCTAGTTGTCGAGTTAGGAATATCTTCCGGTCAACAGTATTATTGTACTTCACGTAGCTGAGCAGACCCCTTTTGGTGCGGTACATAATAGAGGTTCTGCCGGAAAGGGACAATTCCATATTTACTTGTCAGTTAGAACTTTCTGATTTCTGCCCGCCTGCGAAATAGGCTTAGTCTTTGGGGGCTGATGGTCATCGGAAATACATCTCGGCTTGCTTGCGGGCAATCCCTGCGGCCAGGAGCAGTTCAATTTGTTCTTTAGCATACACAGGCCACTTGGTCTCCGGAACGAATCGCATATCGCCACCGATGGTCCACACCTCGCGGCCGGGAGGCGCGAACATGCGGCGGAACAGGTGACAGTGGTCTCCGCCGGGTGTGGAAAGCTTGTCGAATAGAATCGCTATTTCTGGGCTGTTCGTGGTGCTCAACCCCTGGACGTACATCCTGCCAAACTCGCTTTCCGGCACATCCTCGCCGGTATTGCGTGCTCTCTCGAAAACCTTTGTGTCGTAACCAGGGCCAGTAAGGGCTTCATCCCAACCATTATTTACTAACACGAGCGCGTCTCCGTAGCCGTTTGTGTGGAATGGAAACATGCCTCCATGCTCGTGAGCGTATCGCTCAAGGTCCAGGCCGCCGCCCTTTATGCAGTGGGCGTGACTGAAGAAGGACTCGTTGAAAACCAGCGGATGCGTTTTAACGTAGATGACACAGGTCGCAGCTAGAATTGCGACCGCCGAGACGACAACCGTCATCTTTTTCTGTCGTTTTGTCATTTCTCAACGCTACCGAAGTCTGCCCAACGATAAGGTCAGCGACGGGAGCCAGCCGCCCCTGACGTTCGATTTGTTTCTGAGCCAATCAACTGGCCCCCGTTTTCTTGGCCGTCTGTGTTAGCCACAGGCTTCCAATAAGTTTTAATTCCACTATTGACCAAAATTGATCGCTTAGGAACTTGTTTAATAATAGTAAGTGTCGTCAATACATCCCCTGCTGACGCCAGCCCATTTGCAAAAATAATTTCAACTATGTAGTTAAGTTTCAAATTGAATACAATCATAATGGCTAGAGGTATTACTGTGAGTATTAGAAATGGGAAGAGCGAAATAAAGATATATCTATTCCAAGTGATTACGCCACTGTAGTGGGCATAGAAGGCAACGGCTTTTGGATAGAAGCCGAAGATCACACCCTTTGACAATACTCCTCCCTTGAAGCTGATCGCATGAAGAAACTCATGAATGGGCATGGCTAATAATATGAACAACATGACAATTGGCCATGAAACATTCGTTACATACTTGGGATCTCGACCCAGTAATACCAGGGCTATTGCCGTAGTAACAAAGAACGCAACGAGTATGCCTCTAATCTGGAACCTCATATGGCCGGATTCATCAATGGGACACCAAGCGTCATCCTCCTTAAGAATAGCATCGTCTTTAGGTGGTAGTCCTAGATGGAATCGCATAGATTTTTTCATGTTTAGCCTCTTGATTCTTCCAACCATCTGGACGCTTCAAATACAAAACGCACAGGCCTTCCGGCCTCGTTGGCGTCCTCGCGTCCTCTTATTCACCGGGCTTGTTCATCCACCGGCGTGTTGCCTGCTTCGCGGCAATACACCCTTCTGTGTTAGGCATTTTTTATTTGATAATCAATTCATTGACCTTCCAATTCTTATCGACCCATAAGCCTATGATGTCCATGGTTGGGTAGCGCTGACGAACAACCTCAATAGCGCTTCTAATGTGTGCAACCTGCTCATCTTTGCCTGCAGGATTTCCCGCACATTCATGGTGTCCAACAATGGCAATTCCAACAGAGTTATGGTTTTCAATCGAGATTCTCAACCTCTCCATGATTGAATCCACAAGTACTTTGGGATCTTGTTTGGCGAGAATAAGATTCGGACCTGGTTCTGTTATGGAATCGACATATTCAATATTGAATCGGCCACACAAGTATTCGATAATAGGAAGTTGAATACGTCCATCCATACAATTAATAACGGTGCAGAATGTCATGACTTTAACCTTTCGCTATTCTTCATTTGTCCGTTACAGAACGTTCCGGATCACTTGCTGGTATGGAGCGCCAGCGGAATACCAGGCAAGTGCATCCCTTTGTTCGCATTACTTTGTTTTCATTGCTTCAGTATACTGATCGAGGTCACGTGTCGAGGCTGCCTTGAGCTGTGCTGCGTTCAGCGTTCCGGTCTTCAGGTACTGTTTCCAATGTCCTGCCGTCAGCGTGGCGATCTCATCGGTCACCTTGAATTCCGCAAGTGGGAGGGCAATTGTCCAGAAGAAGGCTTGACCGAAAAACTTCAGGCCTGGACGAGCGAATTCGGCTTCCTGTCCAAACGGACAACCGCGCATCGCGCCGAGACGCGGCTTCATTGAGATCTGTTCATCTGCGACGCTGGTCTTGACCATGATGATGTTCTGCCACGGATTGAGGGG